>NZ_JALQCK010000014.1:0-183817 GCF_030464835.1 Paraburkholderia sp. WS6 | reverse complement strand
TTACTTTGGTGTCTATCTCAGTCACCGCCTATAACGGCCGGCGCGAGCCGCTTACCGACAGCGAAATCACCGTGGCAAGAATTGCAGCACGTACCTTGTAATTTCTTTCTTGCATAGCTCATCTCCCGCTGGTCGACCGGGCAGATGCCCTCACGTGGCGGGCTTATCGCCAGCCTGCATATCGCTGTTGCGATAAGCAGCTTAGTTAAGCAAAGAGGATGCCCTATCGAGAAGCCATTCCGGACGGGCAGAACGCGCCAGCCTATTGCGACGCCGAGTCTTTAGTGCCACCCAGCCTCCCTTAGGGGTGCAGTCGCCCGCGGCAACCCATTCTCAACCGGCTATCCGCCTGCGACGATGAGGGCGGACGTGTCAACGCTCTTCACGCCTTTCACTTTCTCAGCGATGTCCTTCACATGATCGACGGCGTCCTGGTTCGACAGAGCTCCCTTCAGAACCACCACGCCATGAATCGTCTCCACGCTCACATCGAAACCCCTGCTGACGCTGTCCGCAAGGATCCCTGACTTTACCTTGGTTGTAATCCAGCTATCCGATGCGGCCCGCTCTGTCTTTGTGACGGCCTCGTGCGTCCGGGCCGATGCCTTGCTGCTCGCGGGTGTTTTCAGGTTGTTGTCGACGCTCTTGACGCCATCGACTGACTTTGTCGCAGCCTCAGCCACGGTCTTTGCGTTTGAGTTGCTTGCCGAGCCGTCAAGCGTGACCACGCCGTTGGTGGTGGTCACGCTGATATCAGATTTTTTGAGGCTGTCACTACCCATAAGTTTAGCCTTCACCCTGGTCGTGATGACGGTATCGGTGAGCGTCGCGCTTACGCTGTCGCTGTGGGGCTGCGGGATGGTGTCATCCCCCGATGCTGCGCCAGCCGTGCCGATGCTAACCCCAGTAACCAGACCGACGGCAATCAACACGTTGAGAACCGCGGTTCTGCAAAAATAGGTACTGCTCATGATGCTTCTCCGATTTGCTTTCTGTACGACTTGATTCACGAAAAGTGACTTGCCAATGTCCAAAGGAGCCGTTATTGCGAAGATGTCCAACTACTGGCGGTTCTGAATGTGGCCTCCGTCCTGGTTCTCGCCACGCTTGTCCGGCTCTCCAGCCTTGTTTTCTCGCCCGCTCTCTTGAGGCACCGTTTGAGCGCGTTGCATCTGCGACGAGGGCTGCATTGATTGCGCCTGATGCATCGGCTGTGAGGGTGGCGTCTGCTGCACGACGTGCTCTGGTTGTCGTTGTTGCTGTTGTTGCCGCTGCTGTAGCTGTTGTTGATTCGGCTGCGAATGCAGTTCCTGAGTCGACGATCGTTGCATAGGCGCTTGCTGCTGAGGCCCGGCGCGCGAGCTGCCCGGGTTGTCCTGCTGTTGATAATCCTGCCGCGTTACGGCATCACGTGGCTGATAGCCGTAGTTCGCGGATCGAATCGCATATTGTTGTTCTCCCGTACGTGGATACCGGTCCCCTGAGTACTGTCGCTGGTAGTCTGGCGGCGGGGCTGCACGTGGGACGGCGCGCCGGTCCCATTGGTCCCATCCGCTTCGACGAGCCTCCCAGTTGCGGCCCCAGTGATCACTCCAGTGTGGCGGAGCGTTGGCACTCCAACCACGAAAATACGCAGGAGGCTCGCGGTAGTAACCCACGGGAATGCGCAGCACAAACGGTGGCACATCCATTGGCCCCACCGACTGCCACGGACCGTTGTACCAGTTGCTCGAATACCAGTTGTCCTGCTGGTACACCCAGTACAGGCCGTCGTAGAAGAAGTAATTCGAATTCGCTCGAGGCGCGTAGTACACGGGATAGCCCGGCACCGGAACGAGTTCGGGATACGACTGCATGTTGATACCAATGTTGACGCCAGGCACTTCGACGTCGACGCTGATCTGGCCGCGGACTGAGATTGCCGGGCACAACAAAATCAACAACGCAATAATCAGGTAACGCATTTTTGCCCCCGATAAAGTGTACTTTTTCAGCGCAAGTGCCGGCTACTGTGTATTGATCCCAGCCAACAATTGCGCGCAGTTTCGGCGGACGGATGCCGATAGATACAATGAGTCCCCGAAATTGCAGCCGTAAAATCTCTTGAGCGCAGAGCCCAGGACCCACGCGCGCCGCTATCGACGCGCAGCACATGTCGAAAATTTCCTCGCCACTGCGAAACCAGCACTCGACGTCACCCTGAACGGTCACCATCTTTCATTCCCACCGTGGTGTCACCCCACCCGGGGAGATATCCACGGATGATCTGACTCCGTCCGGGCGCGCCGGGCTATTTACCGATCTGGTTGCCGACCACGCCGCCTACGACCGCGCCGCCAACTGTGCCTACCGCGCTACCGCCTGTAAGCACCGCTCCCCCGACGGCGCCTATCCCGGCACCAGCAGCCGTGTCGACACCTCGCTGGGACATCCCAGAGCAACCCAAGCCTTCAATCGCGACAAAGAGCGTTAGCGTACCTATTGAAAATAAGCGAGTGCTGTTCATTTTGAAACCACCTATATACGTAAATGACGCGATCCGATGCGTCTGCCACCAAGGGCCACCGATACAGGTTTCACTCGTCCGCCAGTAGACACTTTCTTGTTACCCGAATTGCCGGTTCCCGTCGGTCCGGCAGCGTACATGTGCGGCCGGCCCCCATCCTTGAGATGTACGGTGGTAGAGGAAGCCGCTAAAAATAAATCGCAGGCGCGTCCGAATACGGTTTAGTCGAATCCCAACGCAATCAAAATCTACGGGAAAAATCGCTTTAATCTCGACAGACGGCCGGCGACATCTCTTTAAGCGCGGCAACTACATTGCCCAGACAAACGTCTGGCGCGCGTGAGCGGCATTTGAAATATTCATCGTACGATGCTCCGCTTGCCCCTTATAGCTAACGCTGACCGTGTAATGTCCACTGGGGAGAGAAACCAGCATGAACGGGCCATCCGAACTCGTCTCCAGAACAGTGTTCCCTTTGCCATCCGTGATCGTGACGGGGACATCCGAAAGATATTGATTCTGGTTGCTCGTCTTGCCGACGAACGTCAGCACCATGGGGTAGCTGTGCATGACGTCTTTGATCGCTCGTGCCTGGTCGCTCCCGATCCCCCCCGATAGATATGTCACGTCCCCTGCATGCTGTATCGCCGGAAGGTCCGTCTCCGCCGCAAAAGCGATATTCACGCCAAAAGCCACACCTAGAATCACTACCCATTGCAAGACGTTGCGCTTTTTCATGTCAGACTCCAATGAACACATCCATCCCGCGGCGCATCGGCCTGCTCATGCCTCGGGTAGTGTGATCATCGCGACATCAGATTGAACGCGCGCATTGCGCTGTGCTTCAACTTTTAACGAGTATGGTGTTCACCATTGCCGGCATTGCCTTGATGCATCGCATCCGCAGAACCCAAATCAGCTGTCTTTGAATTTTTCGCCGTAATGGCAGCAGCGGCCGTTGCAAACGATTGAAGATTGCCGTTCTGTGTGCGGCGTGTCATGGGAAGTCCACGACACTCACGTACACGGTACGCGCAACACGAACCGTAGTCGGTACGGTGCCGTACTGGTTCCGGAGCAGCATGGTCGACCTGCACCGATGCAGCCCAATTGGCAAATACACAGGTATCTATATCAATAAGTAACGGCGGGTTTTGGCAAACTGGCTGACATGCCGTGATATGGATTGATTGATTCCGCCGTTCAGGCAGCTGTGCAAATCAGTAACATTTCCGTCGAAACAGCTTCCGCAGTATGTCTTTGTGAGGTTTGCACAAATGATTCTCAAAAGAGGGAGTCGAGTAGACGCTACCGTACAGACGAAAGAATGTCGTCCGGATCAAGATGATCTCAATAACAGGAGGCCACCATGTACATCCAACTTTCACCCGAGGCCATCCAGACTCTCAAATCGCTTGACCGAATTCCAGATCCACGGGCGCAGACACTGTGTCCCGTGGCGGTGGAGCTATTGACGCTAGGGCTTGCATACGAGTCGCACAGCTATGGCGCCATCAATATGACCGCTGCGGGCCGGCTCTGGCTGAACCAGCATGCGGTGTAGCTCGCAATTGCACGCCGAACCCATTGCGCTGCCTGCAGTGGATATGCTCAAACCTGTTCCGGGTTCAGCCAATGGCGTAGTTGCCCTTGGGATGCTTGTGACTGCCATCCCACAGGGACTTACTTCGGTCGTAGTTGTCCACGATGCTGTGCGCGTCGAGTTCAGCCGGTACAGCCTTGTCGATTTCGTGCAAATCAACAGCAAAGGCGTCACGCGAGCACTTTGCCCCACTACGTGACGCCTCAAAACCTGTCGGCGCGAAAACAGCCTACGGCTGCTTCTTCAGTTGCTCCTTTGCATCGCCGTACGCGGCCCGTGTCTTGCCAACGACCTGTTCGACCTTACCCTTCACCTGGGTCGTTTCGCTCCCCGTGGCTTTGCCGACAGCTTCCTTGACCTTTCCCCTTGCTTCCTCGACGCGACCTTTCACCTGATCCTTGTTCATGACATTGCTCCTTGAAAATGACGGATGACCGAACTTCTCGACGCGTGCAGGTCACTCGTTTTCTGATGGCACGGTACGACAACGGCTGCCCGTGAACGGATCATCCAGACAGGAATTTTGCGCTCTTATATTCTGCCCAGAAGCAGCAATATGAGAACGACGACCAGCAGCACACCCAGCATCCCGCTTGGCATATAGCCCCACGAACGGCTGTGCGGCCAGGTCGGCATCGCTCCCATCAATAGGAACGCCAGCACGACTATCAATAGTATGCTCAACATGAAAGGACTCCTTTCCGACTCCGTGTTACGACGATCCCGTCGCCGCTCTCTCGTCACGTGCCTGAATCTTCAGGCCCTTCGCGAGGTATCTTCGCAAAATTAAAAGTGATACTGACCGGCTTCCGCACAACCCGGAAAAGACCCGCCCTGTAGCGTGAGGCTGGCATTGATTTGCCGCGCAGTCGGTACGGTGGTGGACATCGGGATTTCTTTTTTTTCGCCCGGGGTTCGCGACTGCCGTGTGCCGGGGTACAGGGTTCAATTGCGTGCCCCCTTGATAAAGAGCACCAGCGGCATTCCACGGGAGTGCTGCAGGGGACACGCCCGTAGTTCGGCGCTGCCCGCCCGCGCAGGAATAGTGCGCGTTTAAATCGCCTTCAGATCAGGCAACAACCGGTCGAACTCCCGTTTCACCACGCCATAGCACTCGCACACACGCTTTTCGAGTCCCGGTCGATCCAGGACCTCGATGTGGCCATGACCGTAGCGGATCAGCCCCGCGTCCTGGAGTTTCAGCGCCGCTTCCGTCACGCCGGATCTGCGCACGCCAAGCATGTTGGCGATCAGTTCCTGTGTCATCTTCAGCTCGTTTGACGGCAGGCGGTCCATGCTGAGCAACAGCCAGCGGCACAACTGCTGGTCGATCGAATGATGCCGGTTGCAAACGGCGGTCTGGGCCATCTGGGTGATCAATGCCTGGGTATAGCGCAGCAATAACCGCTGAACCGGGCCGGCGCGATGAAATTCCTCTTTCAGGATGCGCGCATCGAGTCGATACGCCTGGCCTTCGCTTTGCACGACTGCACGGTTTGGCGTTGTTTCACCGCCCATGAAGAGCGCAATACCGATGATCCCTTCGTTCCCCACAATTGCGATCTCGGCGGACGCGCCGTCCTCCATCACATAGAGCAGCGATACGATGGACGTTGTCGGAAAATAGACATGATCAAGGCGATCGCCAGACTCGTACACGACCAGGCCCAGTGGCATTTCAACCGATACGAGATGCGGCGCCACGCGCGCCCGCTCTGCTTCCGGTAGAACCGAAAGCAGGTGATTCTCTCTGGAATGTTGCTCGTTTTCCATGCCCCGCTCCCCGACATTCTCCAGAAAGTGCACCGTTTTCGCAGAATTGTTCTTAACAGTATCAGGCATCAGCGGCAGTTGCATGAATGCGCCAGACGAATCGGCGAGGATGTCGAACCTGACTAAACCGCGTTTAAATTATAGTTCGCGTGCGCCTGGTGGTACGTTGCGGCGCGCTGCGACGCGCCACCGGCCATGCCTTAACGGGTCTGCGCGGACAGGTCTGTCAACTGCGAGAAATGTGTCGTCCGCTGGCTGGCTCAGCAGCAGACTGAATGTGTGGCTGAATAGCCCGCCGTCACGCCGGCTCACCAGCCATGCGCCGTTCCAGCACGATCGGCAGCCGGAGCGTGAATTCGCTGCCCGTATCGGGGCCGGCACTGGTCGCCGACACCGTTCCGCCATGCGATTCGGCGACCGCTTTCACCACGGCAAGACCGACCCCCAAACCACCGGCACTCGCCGCAATCGTTCTGCTGGATTGAGCGAAGAGCTCGAAGATATGTGGCAGGAGCGCCGCCGATATGCCCAGACCATTATCCTTGACGGACACCACAAGGTCCTTCCCGTCTGCGAGCACGTTCACGGTGATGCAACCTTTCTCCGGCGTGTATTTCACTGCGTTATGCAGGAGGTTGTTGACGGCCTGTGCAAGACGCACAGGATCGCCTTCAATGCGTAGTGCCCTGTCGGCAATCTGCACGGTGAGCGTCTGGCCGCGTTGGGCTGCCGCCAGTGCGGCTGCGGTGAGAGGGGCGGCGAGAACCGCAACGACTTCGATGGGGGTCTTGCTCACACGGAGCGCGCCGCGATCGATCCGCGTTGCATCCATCAGGTCCTCAGCAAGCCGGCTAATCTGTGTGATCTGCCGGTCGAGCATGTCGATCGACCGTAACACTTCCGGACGATCCGCCGACGCCCTGCGAATGAGGTGGATGGCAAGTTGCATCGGCGTCAACGGTCCACGAAGCTCGTGCGCCACCATTGCAAGAATTTCGTCCTTGCGTCGTAGCGCGTCGAAACGATGGGCGGCCGGCGGAGAATGACTGGAAAAAGCGATCGACGCCCCTTGCAGCGGGCGTTCCATCATTTTATCTGTCAGGTCCGCGTGGTGCGTGTCGGGCGTGCCAACAGACCACCGGAAAGATACTGGACGAGCTGACATGTTGATCCCCATATCGCGCCCTTCGGGTCGCGATGCGCCAATACCCGGTGGTTCGCCAATGCCTGCATCGCGAGAGCGACCCGAAGATCACTGGTACGCGCAGGTTGAAATAGCACGGTCTCACGGAGGATATGGTAAGTCTGCTCGGTGACGTTCAGATCAGTAAAAACAACCGCATCGAGCCCATCATGGGGGATGGGCGGGCCCGCGTCGGCGTCCCGACTGCCTGCAGCGATGGATCACCGAACCTGCCGCCGTTTCTGGCACCTATTTTCCGGCGACCCGCTCACCGGCCTGCTTCCAGGAACAGGCCACATGATTGATTCGGGGCCGCACCTCAGTGGTTGCGGTAGGGGCTGGACTGCAGGTCATCGGCCTGCCACCGTACAGACATCTTCCGACGGACGTGAGACGCTGGCGCAGGATAGAACCGGATGCCCCCCATCATGACCAAGGTCGCTCTCAACACGCTAACCGTGCTCACTGCAATAGGCGCTGGGCTCATTCCGGTGATGTGCTGCGCCTACCCTCTCGATGCGCAACTCGACTGCAAATCGAACGCGCATGCATTCATCGCCCCGCTATTGAACGCTCAATATATCGATCCGAAACCGATGCGTGTCGAAGTGAACTCGGTCAACGCATTTCGACCGACGCACGACAGCAACCTGACGGCTTTCGGGTTCCGTGTCTACGCCGTTCTCGGGTATGAGCGCGACGACACAATATTCAAACAGGGAAGTGGCCAGCCCATTACGCCGTCAGCATATGGCGCTGTAGTCCTTGGCCCCGCCGAGGCAGTAGAAGCCCGCGCACGCGAGGCTGGCAGCGACGCTGTCGTTCGCCAAGTCGTCCCCCTCCTGCTCACGGCCATCTTCTGCAGCGAGCACTGACGCACTACCCGCGCGTAGGAACACCCGCCGACGCTGCGTTCTGCCACGAGCGGCCGTAATGGCCGAAGCTCAGACGCTCGCGCCGATGCACTGATCGGCAACATTGGGCTCGCCGCAAATGTTCGTTTCAGGGGGGCTAATTGTCCGCAGCGGCCAGCATGCAACTGTCATTAACGTCGACATCGACCCGCACTAACAAGTCTATTGGTTCGATCCTCTCCCATCCGGCGTCTAACCAATGTATCCGTCAATACCCAATATATTAAATATGTAGTCCTTTGGTTTTAACAACTGCTGCTGAAGGCAGTCCGACGACGCGATGAGGGCTGGCATCGCCCAACTTGGTCCGCGGATTTCTAACTCAGAACACAGTCCACGCGTCGACCAGCAGGCAACGCCTACGCCGCAACCACGCAGTTGTGGCCTTCATGTTTCGCGCGATAGGGCCGTTTGTCGGCGAATTTGCACAAACCGATGAGGCTATATATTGCGGCTGCTCGCTCCCCACCCGAATCGGAACCCAGGAGCATATGTTCCGTCGCCCGATTGCGCACGCCCTCACGCCTCGTCATCCATTCTTTGGCGTTTCTCTCCTGCTTCGGCCTGACATCACTTCGCGATTGACCCTCCAGACTTGCAACGGCTTTGCGGGCCTCATTGGTCGCTCTCTGGGCGTCAGCGCTGCGCTTGGCGCGGCTCCCAGCCTGTCGACGGCCTGCGTCCACTACCGTACAAACTGATTTGACGGGTTGCGATATGATGTTTTCGAGGGCTCGCTGCAAGCCTTCGCAACGAGCCGCTAAGGTCGCCGCCAGTTTCCGCCGACCGATCGAAAAATCCAGGGAGGCGAGATGCTCAGGTTGGCGCTGTGGGCTATATTGGCCGTGCCGGTTTTTCTGGTTGGCCAGCTTGTCGTATTAGCCCTGCTTCTCATCGTCGTAACTCTGAACTGCCTCGATAGACTCACTGCACCGCACGCTAAGCGGATGTCGGGCGCCGCCGCGAAGGAGTGACGCCGCGAGAGACTGGTGCGCCAACTTGTGCCACGGGCAATATGCCGCGGTCGTCTATTGCGGGGGGGATTGAGGTGGCGCTTAAGTCTGGCCGATGAACGCGCCCACAATCGTACAGGCAGATTTGGTGCCCTCCCAGTATGATTGTTTTCAGGCCGACAGCGGCTCTCGAGACGTGCGTTCAGGCCGCATCAACCCCTTGATGAGCGACCTTTTTTGTACAGCAAGGCAGTACGAAAATGAACCCTTTCGGTCGCGCTCGCTGGCTAGGACCGGCTCTGCCTCTCGGCGATGCGCGTCACTAAAGCGACGACCAATCAGTGACGAGCCTTCGTCCCCAGGTTGGCACCGGCTGGAAAAAGTGGATGCCAGCGCCAAAAAGGCCAGCGCGCTGTCGTGAATGATCGGCACCGCGCCATGAATGCCAGAGACAGGCGTTCCATTTCCGCAATCAATACACCTGGCACGGTCGATGCTGCTGCTCTGCAAGCGGCGGAATCGACGTTCGAAACCTCGCAACTGTTTGCGGCAGTCGATTCGCTTGACGTATTGCGCGCCCCTCGTTGCCCTCCAGTTTGATGGGGAACATTACCCGCGCCGTTTCGTATGTGTGAAACCGCACGCCTGCCTTCAACTTTCTCTGCGCGCCGAGCCTGGATAGCTCATATGCTGACCAGATGGCCCGGCCACTGATATTTTCAATCCGCTCAGCCTGACGAGAACGTCCATGAAAAAGATACTTGCTCCCCGGATGTCAGCGGTCGCGCTACTTGCCGCCGCTGGCATCGCCTTGATACCAGCCCTCACACAAGCCGAGGATGGCGCCCGCATTGCCGGGCAGATTTGCTCCGGCTGCCACGGCGTACACGGGCGCAGCGAATCGCCGATGTTTCCGAAGCTCAACGCCCAGACACCTGAATACATCGAAGCCCAGCTCAAGGGTTTCCACGAACACGCGCGTGGCGAAACCGCTGCCCGCGATTACATGTGGGGCATGGCCGCACTGCTGGACGAGGCAGCCGTCAAATCGCTGGCGGATTACTACTCGCATCAGGCCGCAACCCGGGGCGCGGCGGGCGACCCCACCTTGATGGCCAAGGGCCAGGAAATCTTCGAACACGGCGTGCCGGACAAGGGCGTGCCGGCCTGCGCTTCATGCCACGGCGCGCAGGCCCAGGGGGTCGGTACGTTTCCGCGCCTCGCAGGGCAGCATCAGGAGTATCTGCTGCGTCAGATCCAGGTCTTCCAGAACGGTACCCGCGCCAACGCGCCCGTGATGACCGCCGTCGCGCATACGTTGAGCGCCGACCAGGCCAAGGCGGTTGCGGCCTTTCTGCAATCCAGATAAGCAGTTGCCAATTTATGCGGTCGACGGGCGCTGACCCCATGCGCCACCCTGCCCGCACAGCCGTTGATCTCCACCAAAGCAGTGGCGCGGCGCGCTTTGATGTCGAGCGGCGGATGACTAGCATTAAGGTACCGGCGCGGCTTCCTTCTCATGCCGCTGGTGTGAAGCGGCAAATCGATTCGCCAATGCTTTTCATATTCTGCTTCGGAGTTTGATATGCAGTCTCTGGGACCGCGCTCTGCCATAACCGTCATCCTTCATGAACACGAGCAGATGTCGACCGTGGTAGAGGGCATGCGGCGCTTTGTGGGCCTGCTGGCAGCAGGTACGCCGGCTCCGGGCCTCATGGTGCTTCGGGCGATGCTTTACTACATCCGCGAGTACCCTCAGCAGGTGCACCATCCCAAAGAGGATCGTTACCTGTTCACGCCGCTGCGGGATCGGACTGATGAATTTGACCACGTCCTTACGGAACTGGAGTCCCAGCACGCTCGAGGTGACGTGAGGTTGAGGGATATCGAGCACGCGCTGACCCGGTATGAATTGAAGGGCGCTCCCGCACTTCGGGAGTTGCGAGCCTTGGTGGATGCGTATGCCGAGTTCTATGCAGACCACCGGTGCATGGAAGAGACGTTGATCTTGCCGGCCGCCAGACGTCTGCTGACAAACGAAGACTGGGCGGAAGTCGACGCCGCTTTTGGAGCAAATCGCGATCCGTTCGACGGGGTAAAACTTGAAGACGATCTCGGCAAATTATTCTCGATGATCGTCAAAACGATCCCTGAGACGGAAAGTTAGCAGTTCGGTTGCGCGTCGCGATGGGCGGCCGGTCACGTGATACAAATGCGGATCAGCGGGATCCGTGGGCGCGTAATTGAACAAAGAGTTCTTTTGAGCACCAAACGCCGACGCGGGAGGGGATATGCGTGGATGAGCCGGGATCACGATTTCGAACATCCGGTCGCGAATTTCCTCGCAGGCCTCGGCTGTTCGCTAGTCGTCATCGGTTTCGACCTGGCTTTGCAGTACTCGCTGTAGCGCGAGTTCTGCGGGGTCGGCCAGGTCCGCTTTCAGCAACGCCGACTGTCTCGTTATGGTCGACCAGAGGCTGTCGTGCCTGCCCGAATTGAATAGCCGCGCGGGTGTCTGGCTCCCGCATCACACATCAGCTGATCAGAACTTGTACTCCGGATTCTTTGGATCGAATACCGAGTCGTCGAAATGTTTCGGCGTCACCTCCGTGAACGAAAACTTCTCCAAGAGTTCCTTGTCGTTGTCCCACGCTTCGCTCGTGCGAAAAAAAGGTTGCCGCAAGTCGAGGCCGAGCCGCTCCTTCTTTGCATAGAAGTCGGGCCGCCCGGTAGGTGTTTCCCACGTGAACGCCACTACGCGCGCACCATGATCGTTCAGCACCTCGATCTTCGAGGGCTTCTCGACGGCTGCCGCGCGATACTTCTTCAGCTCAGCCAGAAACAGATCCGTGAAATAGTCTATGCCCAGTTCACGCACGGTATGGTTCGACTGCGCCTTGACGCGAGCGCCATCGATTGGTACCCACAACGACACGAGGTTGAGGATCCCACCCGGATGCGCGTAAAGCTGGTCTGGATCCTTCTTCTCGTCATAAATCATTTCCTGCCCGGCATTCCTGCCGTCAGCCAGCCACTTGACATAGACTTGCCGTGGCTCCTGACGATAGCGGACCAGCATGTGAGCCGGCTTCGTCTGCCACTTGCCTTTCACGCGTTGTTGGCTGAACGTCTGGAACTCGCACTCCCGGTAGCGCGTGATGCCCGTCTGCACGTAGCGAGGCACAGTGTCGGGCGCGAGCGCTTGAAAGAGTTCGATCAGTTGCGCGTCGTCCAATCTCTCGAGCTCACCGCTTTGCGCGGCGCGGCTTAGCCAGGCGACCTGGCGCTCGACAGGCAGACTCGCCACCTGCGCGATCGCGACGGGTGACTGATCTGCCGGCGCTGGATGGCTCGCCGGTGTCGGCGCGTCCTCAGCATGCCCCGGCGCGACAATCATTGCAGCCGATATGAGCGCTAGAAATGCGAGCCTCGCGAACCCTGCGGCGCGGGAATTGATTGACGTCTTGGCGACACCCAGCATGTGGCACCCCGGTTTCGTCGATTTTTCGTTAAGACAGCGAGGCAGGCACGATCTGCAGCCTTCTGACATGAGCCTTGAACGCGTCGCGCGTTTCGCGATCGGCTGTCGATCAAGTGCGACGTCTCGGCGATTTCGACGTGCTCAGGGAAGTCATCGGCGACCTTGCTCCTTATGTCCGGTGGCAACGATCGAACGATAGTGACCAGAAAAGCCTCCTCAGCGTGAATCATCCCAGTATGGAACGGGTATCGAAGCGAAGGTCCTGTGGATCACAGGTGCGATCTCCGGGTCGGCCAACCACATGATCTTTTGCGCATCCGCCAGCGCCCTGCGCACAAGCGTCACGCGGCTAGTAACGAAGTCAACGCGAACTCCATCAATGGCGTTGATGGACATCGCTGGTTCCGTCGTGAGTCTCGAGGAATCCTGGCACGATCAATTCATGGGTTGACTCGCTTAGGGCGCGGATTCAGCCGCGCGTCGCACGGTCGGATCAATTGTGCATCTCCCGCACGTACGCTCGCCCCTTCTCTGTGATCAGACACCCACCGTGTGGGGCCGCCGAAATCAGGTCGCGCTTTTCCAGTTCGGTCTGGATGTCCCATTCAACCATGAGAGGTTGGTCGCTCGCCGCGCGTTGGCTGAGTTCCAGAAGCGTTTCTTGCGCTTTGGTGCTGAGCTCTTGTGCCATGGTCGTCTCCTTCCAGATCTTCAAGGAATTCTAGTATGAAGCAACGTCCGATTCTTTCGTCGACGCAGCGGCGCGCACTCGCAGCGGTAAGCCTTCACAGTCGCCCCCGAAATGCTCGGCTAACCATTGGTCCCGCGTCGGTCTTGCGACGTTGCGGCGCAACCCTGTTTCCTCCCATCACCAAAGCTGCCCACGTCCCGCTGTTCATTTAACCTCGACCGAAACAAAACTGCGCGCGTGGTTGCGCTGGATCAGCACGGCTACCTGTTTCCCTGCCTTGGCTTCCAGCGCGGTCACATCCGCCTGCGTTTCGACCAGCGTGTCATTGAGCGACAGGACGATATCGCCAGGCTGGATGCCGGCTTTTGCCGCCGGCCCGTCGACTTTGTCCACCATTAGACCAACGGCCAGGTCGCTTGCGTGGCTTGCACCTGCGATCGCACCTTGGCCGCCATGTTGATCGGGATGGCAAAGGCCAGGCTGGGGTACCTGCCTGAGTCCGCATAAACCTGCACGTCAATGCCGACCACCTCGCCAGCGCGGTTGAACAGCGGGCCACCCGAGTTGTCGGGGTTGACGGAGACGTCGGTCTGGAAAAAGGGAGAATTACTGCCATCCGGCAGCGTGCGGGAAGTGGCGCTGACTATGCCGGCTGTGACGGTATTCTGGAAGCGGTCGGGCGAGCCGATCGCCAGGACCTGTTCGCCGACGCGCACTCGCGACGAGTCGCCAAGTTTGACCGTCGGAAGCTTCGTGGCGTCGATCTGAATCACCGCGACGTCGCTCTGGGCGTCGACAGTCAGCACCTTTGCCTTGAACTCGCGCCGGTCGGTCAGCCTGACCGAAACTTCGTCGGCTTGATCCACCACGTGAGCCGTAGTCAGAATGAGGCCATCGGGGCTAACGATGAATCCGGAGCCCGCACCCGATCTCGCGCCTGGCGGGTTGCCTTGAGACTCCTGCGGTTGCTGCGGCGCGCGCTTGAAGAACGCAAAAAAGGGATCGTCAGGATCGAGCGCCACGAAGGCTGGCGCAGACGTTTGTTGCTCCTGGGCCGTCGTGCTGATATTTACGACGGCGGGCCCGTATCGCTCTACGATAGTGGGGAAGTCGACCGGCCCGGCAGCGTTAGCCGGCGAAACCCGCTTCTCCTTCGCAAGCAGCGGAGCCGCGCCCGCGGCAGTCGGCGTTGACTTCAGGCACGGATAACCAACGAGAAATACAGCTATCACGGCAGCGCGGAACAAGGTGCGGGCAAAAGTCTGGCGGAACACAGCGCACCTCCGGGGCGGTCGTTATGCCGGGGCCGGGCGCGTGAAGCGCCGGTGGCTAACAAGCACTGTGGATAAATTATTTCGCGCGTAGCAACCGGCGACTGTGACACAGCGCACCGATGAAATCGAAAACGAAAACGAAAACGAAAAAATCAGCAACGGCCAACGCATTGACAGCGGCCATGCGACCCACCATGCGATCCACGTTCCGGATTTACGGACGCGGATGGTGAGGAATCGAGTCAATAGACCTGTTCAGGCGGGTCGATGTCGACGTTAATCGCGGCGTAGAGCCCCCGCTTTGGCGCGGCCTCCGCGCCCGAGGGCTGGGTATGTTGACGTGCGCCCTCGAACATCGCGTTCGAGGCGGCTACTCCCCAATGAGCGGGTGCGATTTTATCGCGCTGGGTGTTACAGAAGCAAGTCGCCAGAAGAAAGCGGTGGCGGCGCTCCCATTGATTCAGGTGTCTGACGTTCGCGGCTCGGACGATGACACTGGAGATTCGCGCTGCAGCTTGGCCTGTCGCCGCGCCCGGTCGTTAATCACCTGGTGGCGCCGGTGGTCGGTCATCTTCTTCCAAGCCCGAATTTCATCGAGCGTACGAAAGCACCCGACGCACAATTTGCTCTTGCCATCGAAGGCACACACATCGATGCACGGTGACTTGACCGCCATGACTCAGGCCGCCGCGTGTGAAGGTTGCACTTCAACGGTGACATGCGACAGCCCCTTGAAGCGCTCGAGCACTGCGTGATAGAAGCGCGAGTCTCGCTGGGATTCACTGGTCGCCACCGACACCACGGCACTCATGTGACCTGGGCCCACGCGCCATACGTGCAGGTCGACAACCTTGTCGCCACGGTCCTCGATAGCATGGCGTACGTTCTCCGCCATGCGCCGGTCGGGACTCATGTCGAGCAGGATTGCGCCCGTGTCACGCATCAACCCATACGACCAGTTCGCAATCACCAGCGCACCGATGACACCCGCGAGAGGGTCCATCCAGAGCCAGCCAAATGTGCGCGCCAGTAAGAGACCGATGATAGCCAGCACGGAGACCGCCGCGTCCGCCATCACATGAATGTACGCGGACCGGATGTTATGGTCCCGGGTCGCTGTCTCATGCACGTCGTGGCCGTGCTCATGTTCTTCGAATTCGACTTCGTGCTCGCCGTCCGGAATCCGCACGATGACCTTGAAAGCATGCGGCTCGGGAATGTCTTCCTTCGATTCCAGATAGCCACCACGATCCGCCAGCGCGAATACCTGTTGCGCCCCATCGGGTCGCACCGTCGTCACGGACACCGCGGAAGCGTCCAGTCGTGAACCCTCCGCCGCCGGCGTAATGCGGAAAACGGGCGGCACGCCATCCTCGAAGACGGAAACGGCAAACACACCGGACGGCGCGAAAATCTTCTGCACCTCGTCTTCGTGAGCATGGTCCTCGTGACCATGACCATGACCGTGGCCGTGACTATGACCGTGGCTGTGCCCATGGTCGCCGCCGCTCAGCAGCCACACGCTTGCCAGGTTAACCAGCAGGCCGACCACCGCGATAGGAATCGCTTCACCGAAGTGAATGGGTACCGGCGACAGGAAACGCGACACCGCTTCATAGCCAATCAGCAGCGCAATCATTGCGAGCACGATGGCGCTCGTAAAGCCCGCGAGGTCGCCGAGCTTGCCGGTACCGAACACGAAGCGGGAGTCGGTGGCGTGCTTGCGCGCGTAGGTGTACGCGAGTGCCGCGATCAGCATCGCGCCCGCATGCGTCGACATATGCAAACCGTCGGCGACAAGCGCAAGCGAGCCGAACATACTGCCGCCGACGATTTCAACCAGCATCATCGCGCTGCACAGCGCAATTACAGCCCACGTCTTGCGCTCATTCTTTTCATGACCGGCACCCAGAAAGATGTGGTCATGTCCTGCGCCAAATGCGGCGTTATTGAAATCACTCATTTTTGAGTCTACTTGAAATAGCTGTGGACGACTTCGATGAGTTGGTCGGTCGCGCTGCCGTCCGGCTCTTCATTGGTATCAGCGTCCACGAGATGGGTGCGGATATGGTCCTCGAGCACCACGGCCAGCAGGCCGTTCATCGCCCCACGGCAGCTTGTGATTTGCTGCAGCACGTCGACACATCCTTGCTCCTGTTCCAGCGCCCGCTCGATGGCTTCGACCTGCCCCTTGATGCGGCGGACCCGGTTGAGAAGCTTCTGTTTCTCGCGAATGGTGTGACTCATTGATGCCCTCCGATATACCGTGGGGGAGTATATCTCAGATAGGGTAGAGGGGTATATCAATCTTCGCGGGCGAAAGCATTCTGAAAAAACCGGGTGCGGTCTACTTTGTTTTGTCTTTTGTGGATTGGCGGTCCTTCCACGCCGAAAGGAGAGCGCGTCAACATACTCGGGCTGTGACCGTGGTGCATTCGACTGGTTCGGTTCGGCGAGACCATGGGCGCGTTGCATCGCTCCTCGTCGGACGGCGGCCTGCCATCGGCGTCATGCGCACACCGTGGGACCCGGCGGGTGGAGATCCCAACGGGCGCCACGGGGTGCCCTTCTAGAAACGGACCTTTTCGGACGCTAAGCTTTTGCTAGATCTGGACGACAAACGGTGCCGGGTTCCAGGATGAACCTAACGGAGGCCGCCACGTTTCGGGTCGAAGACACCTACCCTACACACGCCACAGCGAATGCGTAAGCCCGTACATACCGACTCGTCGTTGTCAAACGTAAGCCACTTCGGTCATCATGCCAGCCGCCTGGTGATACTCGTTGTGACAATGCATAAGCCAGCGACCTGCGTTGTCCGCGTCGAATGCAACAGTGACCTTTGCCATCGCCGGCACGATCACGGTGTCGCGCATCGCGCCCTGGAACGCCTTGCCGTTGAATGCGACGACCTGAAAATGATGACCATGCAAGTGCATCGGGTGCGACATCATAGTCGTATTGTGAAAAGTGATGGTCACCCGTTGACCAGCCCGGACTTTTACGGTGTCGCGGTTGTCCCAACCCTTACCGTTGATTCCCCAACTGTACGGCTGCATCGACCCGGTCAGCATCAGCATGAACTTCGCATCCACGGGGCGGGTCGCCAAAGGTTCCAGTGCCGACAACCGCAGCTCCTGATCAAAACTCACGGCGCCAGCCTGTTCGACCGCCGTCCCCGAAAGCTTGCGTACATTCATGCCGCCAGTGGCGAGAATGACACCAGTTTGTTGCCTCTCGCCTTCCCGAACCGCGAGGATCGGCCACACCCCTGCCCCCTTCGGAAGGTCCACAAGGATATCGATTCGCTGGGCCATGGCTAAACCAAATCGGCTACCTGTGAGCGGCTGGACGGCGTCACCGTCGACCGCGGCGACCGTCCCTTGCAGCGTTCCAAGGTCGACGTGGAAGTTCGTGGACGCAGCGCCATTGATAATGCGCAAGCGAACCTTCCCGCCTCGCTCGACGCGGATGACTTCGGGGTCGTCGAGAGTGCGATCGTTGGCGAGATAGGCATCGAAATCGACATCGTTGAGATCCATTTTCATGCCGGTCATTTGCCCCGACATGTTCATCCCCGACATGTTCATCCCCGTCATGCCGGGTTTGCCTGGCATGCCTTGCGGCGTCGAACCCCCGACCGGACTTGCCATCGCGGCCTGATCGGCCCGTTCAGGCTTTTGCAGCGCGGCCATCACCTCGGCGGGATCGCGGAAAAGGAAATCCTCCAGGAATATCGTCACCTCTTGAGCGTCGGCACGCACGTCATCGCTCGTGCGAACGATCAAAGGGGCCGCAAGCAGTTTTTGGGGCTGCAAACCACTATGCGAATGCATCCAGTGAGTGCCGGGCCGCGCAACAAAATCATAAGAGCGTCGCTCGCCTGGCCGAAGCATGGGTACGCCGAACTCGCTCACGCCGTCCTGATCGGATGGTGGCGACTGTCCGTGCCAGTGGACGATGGTCGGTTCGCTCAGGCCATTATGCAGGTCTACCAGGAAGCGTTCACCCGGATCGAGCAAAAGGGCGCGGGTGCCGTCAGGTTGACGCAGCCCGAACATTGTGGCGGCACGGCCGTTGACTTCGATCGAACGCGTCTCGACGAGCAGACGACGCCGGACGCTACCGCCATTTCCGCTGCCGATTGGCGGCAAGCTACTGACGCCCCATGCACCAGGACCCGCAAGCGCCGCAGTTGCGGCCACGGCAGAGGTCAATAAAAATTTTCGGCGAGGTAGCAACATAACGTTTTTTCCCCTTAATTCAAGAGTTTCCTGGAGACAGTGTTACGAGGAGCGATGATGTGAGTCTGGACCTGCGGTTCGACCGGAGAACGACGAATTGCCGAACTCGCCAACTGTGTTGTGAACATCTTTGACTTGGCTGCGGCTGTCACCGACGCTTTCTATCCGGCGACCACAATCGCAGCGTCAGCGCGTTACTCACAACGCTGACACTACTGAACGCCATCGCCGCGCCTGCCACGACTGGATTGAGCAAGCCCAGCGCCGCCAGCGGCACGCCAACCACGTTATAGACGAACGCCCAGAAGAGGTTCTGCTGAATCTTCCGGTAGGTGCGGCGTGAGATGTCGATGGCGTCCGCGATGAGGGCGGGGTCTCCGCGCATCAGCGTAATGCCGGCCGCGTGCATCGCCACGTCGGTCCCGGTCGCCATCGCGATGCCGACGTCCGCCGCAGCAAGCGCGGGCGCATCGTTGATGCCATCGCCGACCATGGCAACTGTTCTACCCGACGCGCGAAGTTCAGATACGACGCGCGCCTTGTCCTCGGGCAGTACCTCGGCGTTCACTGCCCCAATACCAAGCCGTTCAGCTACAGCGCGTGCCGCGCCCTTGTTATCGCCGGTCAGCAGGACCGTCCGTATTCTCATGGCATGCAACTGGTCAACGGCCGCCGCCGCGGTGTCCTTGACAGTGTCGCCAAAGGCGAGCAGCGCCACAACCATGCTGGGATTGCCCAATTCGACAAGCCACGAAACGGTCCGTCCACCAGCTTGTGCAGCGTTGCCCTTAAGAAGAATCGCCGCCGGTACCTTGACGCCCGATTCCTGCAGGAATCGGGCATTCGCAATGGCGTAGGGCCGGGCATCGACGACCGCCTGCACTCCACGCCCGGCTATGGCACGCACGTCACTCGCCCTCGGAACGACTATCCCGTCCGCGTGCGCTGCTTGCGTCACTGCATGTGCCAGCGGATGCTCGCTGCCCTGCTGGATAGCCGCCGCGATAGCGAGCGCTTCATCGCGCGCGAGGCCAAGGGTATGGAACTCGACGAGTGCCGGCCTGCCAACTGTCAGCGTGCCTGTCTTGTCGAACGTGACGGTATTGATTCTATGAGCTATCTCCAGGGCTTCGGCATCCTTGATGAGAATGCCGTGCCGCGCCGCGACCCCAGTGCCAGCCATGATGGCGGTCGGTGTTGCCAGTCCCAGTGCGCACGGGCAGGCGATAACAAGCACGGCGACCGCGTTGAGAATGGCGGTTTCCACGTTACCTGAGTAGAGCATCCAGCCAACGAAAGTCACGCAAGCAATGGCCAGAATCGTCGGCACAAATACGGCACTGACCTTGTCGACCAATCGCTGAATCGGCGCCTTCTCAGCCTGTGCGGATTCGACCAGCCGGATGATTCTGGACAGCGTTGTTTCCGCGCCGACGGCTGTCGTCTCGATGACAAGCAATCCGTCGACATTGATTGCCCCACCGGTGACCTTGTCGCCGGGCTGCTTCGCGACGGGCAGGCTCTCGCCCGTGATGAGTGATTCGTCCACTGAACTGGAGCCTTCCAAAATCTTGCCGTCTACCGGCACGCGCTCACCCGGGCGGACGACCACCTGGGTGCCGATGCGTACGGCGGTGAGAGGTAGCTCGTGCTCAGTCCCGTCCATGCGGACACGCGCCCTGTCAGGCCGGAGTGCGTTCAATGCGCGGATAGCCTCCGTAGTCTGGCGCTTTGCCTTGGCCTCGAGCCATTTCCCGAACTGGACCAGCGTGATGACAACAGCCGATGCTTCGAAATACAGATGGCCCATGTCGCCCGGATGGGTGATGACCTCATAGACGCTCAGCCCGTATGCTGCCGACGTACCGAGTGCAACCAGCAAGTCCATGTTGCCGGCCTTCGCGAGCACCGCCTTGTACGCCGATTTGTAGAAGCGCAGGTCGAACCCGAATTGCACGACACTCGACAGTGCCAACGAAAGCCAGACCGGGAGCATGACGTGGCCGCCCAACCATTGCGCCACCATTGGCACGACGAGCGGCGCGCTGAAAATGGCTGCACCGGCGACCTTGAGCGCCGCCAGGTCTCGCTTGGGCGACGGCTCGATCTCAGTTGCCGGAATGGTCGCGTCGTACCCTGCCTTCTGTACGGCACCCACGAGGGCGTCCAGGGGGACTCCTGCAAGGGCTTTTATCGTTGCCTGTTCCGTCGCCAGGTTCACGCTGGCCGATGACATGCCGACGACCTTGTTCAGTGACTTCTCAACGCGCGCGACACACGATGCGCAGGTCATGCCATTGATGCTCAGCACGACCTCCTGTTCCGGCACCTCATAGCCAGCCGCACGGACTGCGTCCGCGACGGCAGCCTGCGCCTGCAGGGATTCAGCTTCGATCGACGCTTTCTCGGTCGCAAGATTCACGGAGGTACGCGTCACGCCGGGCACACGCGCAATAGCTTTCTCCACCCGCGCGACGCATGATGCGCACGTCATGCCCTCAATGGGCAGTTCAAACGTGGTGGTAGCGCCAGGCGTCGCGCCATTGATATTCAGAAGTTCGGTAGCCATGGTGTGTTTGGAACGCCGCACCGGTGGGTGCGGCCGTCGGGGACTGCAGCACCGGCACTATGCCGACAAGAGGGTCAAGCGCGAACAGCTGGGGTGTACCCCGCTTCCTGGATGGCTGACAAAAAGTCGGCCGTACCGTGGGCGGATTCGATGCGCACCGTCCTGGCCGCAACGTCGATGTCCACTTGCGCCTGTGCGTCGACATCCCTTACCGCTTTAGTGATGACACCCGCGCAATGCCCGCAGGTCATGTCTTTGACTTCCAGTTCCATTTTGAAAACTCCATTTTGTAGTGAGCAATTTCAGTATCGACATTCCAACCGTTGGAATGTCAAGTGTTGCAACTAATTTCTCTGGCCAGCCAGTTCTTCCAGAATCGGGCATTCCGGGCGTGAATCGCCTCGACAGTGCTGCGCCAAATGCTCGAGCGTGTCTCTCATTTCGGTCAGATCCCGGATACGCAAGTCCAACTCCGCGATGTGTTCCTGCGCGAGTCGTTTGACCTCGCTACTGGGCCGGCTCCGGTTTTCCCAAAGACCCAGCAATGCGGAGATCTGCTTCATTGAGAAGCCGAGCCGTCGAGCTTGTTTGACGAAACGGAGCACCTCCACATCCTTGCGCGTATACACGCGGTAGTTCGATTCCGTCCGCATGGCAGCCTGAATCAGGCCGGCCTCCTCGTAGTGACGAATCATCTTGGCCGAAACGCCGGATGCCTTCGCGACTTCACCAATGTTCATGTCGAGTTCCCTCCAAACAACGGCGCACTGGCCATCGGAGCTAATTTTCAACATTCCTACAATGGGAAGGTCAAGCAGTTCTTGAGCGGGATTTGATGGCGTGAGGATGGCCTCGACAACGGGTATCGCGGGTCCGGCGAGCCAGATGTGGTGCATCGGGCGTGGCGCGCCTCGGCCATCGTAAAACGAAGTAAAGTCGTCAACACCCGGTTTTGCGTATCGCACACGACAGTTTTGGGGCGTCGATCATTGGAAGCTTCTCGAGCACCGCCGCTGCCACCTGAGCCCGCGAGCTACAGGTCGCGATCGCCAATGCCAAGGCAAAAGCTGCCTGCCATGCGATTATGGAAATGGCGCGCGATGGCGATACGATGCTCTTTGCGCATCGCTGGCTTCGTTGCAAAAGCTGGAGGAGATCGGGTCGCGTGAAGCGCGCCGCAGCACGCACAACGATACGGTGAGCCCACAAGACTCGCGTTGAGGATGTAGGGTGTCTCCTGCCCGCAATGCTGGCATTTCGTCTCAAGCTTCTGTCGGTCAGCGGGACACCGGTTTTCACTGAACATCTGGTACGTCACGCTGTGATGACCAAGCGATGTGCATTGCCTGCAGTACCGGAAAACCGGGTGATGCCGTCCCCGCTGGCCAGTGAAAAAATCACTTCGCTCTACGAAGGTGGCGAGATCGGGCGCACAGAAGCGAAGCCGGATTAGCTGCCATCTGATTTCGGTCAGATTTATATGAGCATGCGATCCTGGCGCGGGCGCACGCCAGTCAACTGGTATGCAGACGCGGGCAACTCACAATGCTCCGGGGTCCGGAAATACAGGCCGGCGCATGCTGCGTCGGAACGACTGGCGCCAGTGAAAAAACTCGGCGAAGCACAGGCACCGGCCATACCGGCAAGCAGGTCGATCAGGAACGGTCCAGCCGGTTTCCGTCAATCCGCACGCGGTCGCCCGGACGGAGATCGCCGGGTGAGGGCACGTCGAAGGAGCGTGACGATCCGTCATTGAGTTGAACAACGATTCGATACGCGCTCGGGGCCGCATTGCTGTACTGCCGGCCAATCTGATTTCCGGCCACCGCGCCGCCGAGCGCACCCACTACGGTCGCCACGTCGCGGCCATGCCCGCCGCCAAACTGGTTGCCGACCACACCACCGACGACCGCGCCGACCACCGTGCCCATTACACTGCCCGGGCTCACCGCATTGGATGTGGCGAGAGGCTGAATTCCCGAAACAACCCCATACTGAAGTCCGTAACCGGAGCTTGCAGGAGGCGCGTTGCCATAGGCGCTTGCGCTATCGACTGGCTGTGGATAGGTTGGCTGCACATACGCCGGCTGGGCATATGCGGGTTGCGCATAGGCAGGCTGCGCCGGACTCGCACCGTACGGCATGTTTGCGCCAGGAACCACGCATCCACTCAGGGGTAAAGCTGCGCACAGCGCGATGTAAAAGATTGGTTTGGCAAATTGAGTGTTGTACATGATGCTCTCGACATCTTGACGCCGCATGTCAGCGGGCAAAGTTGAAGTTCGGCATGGAGTATAAGGAAGCGTTGCCGAATATTTTCACTGCGCCGCGTAACAGTGTGTAAGTTGTTCCGCCGCCAACGCTCAAGTCAAACGCATCGCCTTGCTGACTTGTGTAGTTTCTCTGCGACGCGTTCCCGGACGCTTCGCTCGACGGGTGAGCGGCGTCGCGGAGTCACTTTGAGTCGACCGCTTGATGTGTGCCGGGCACTAGGCAAACGGGGGTGCCGGAACACAGCCGCTCGAACGCACTTACGTCCTTCCTCGCGGCCGCAGTTCGAAACGCTGATCAGCACTCGCCTGTTTTCGCATGTCCCGGCGGACAGTGATCGGGCCCATGCCCGTGATGGCGATGACGCTCTTCCCATTCGTCGCGATCCCAGTAGCGGCGTCCGTCGTAGTAACGGTCGCCATGCCAACCCGGAGACACGACGACCACCGCTGCTGTTGGCGTTCACAATTGATGGGAGTGGACAAAAACTGGGGGAGCGCGGCGTTTTGCCCTAAGCTACCTTCGACACCCGTTCAGCGAGGTGACGGATGGATATGCACTGGACGATTTACCTGCAGCGAGACGGTGCCGACGAGAATGTGCCGTTGGCGAGGTTTCAGCGTCCGCTCGAAGGAGCGACCCCGGCTGACTTCGGATTGTCGATGTCTGAGGCAAGAAGCCTGCTTTCCAGTCTTCAACAAGTGGTGGCTCAGGACCAGATCCGCGCCTACGATGCTCGACGCCGCCGCTGCAGACATTGCGGGCGATACCGCCGTATAAAAGACTGGCGCCCTCGGGTGTTTGCGACCGCGTTGGGCAGTGTCAAAGTTCGAGTGCCCCGGGTGATATCGTGCTTGTGCACCCCTGAACCGCTCGACGAGAACGATGACTCAGCGGATCTTCGATTCTCCGAGTGCCCGATAGAAAGTTTGCTACCGGGACGACGTACGCCGGAGCTTGCATACCTGTGTGCGAAGCAAGGTGCTGCCGTTTCCTACCGGTCTGCTGCACGCAGTATCGCCGATCTCACCGGGTTGCAAACTCTGTCTCACGCCACTGTTCGCAAAGAGACGCTCAACTGCGGTGAGCAAATTGAGAACGACCAGTTCTACGTTGGGTGGTTCGCGGGAACCCAACACCGTGGTGGAACGAAGCACCTGGGTCTCGCAATTGACGGCACGGTAGTCACGGCGGTGCCGCTGGAAGAGGTGCGCAGGTTCGAAGTTATCGCGGGCCGTGTTGAGTGTGAGGGGATAGCGGCTCGACGATTCGCTCGTGCTCTCCAGCGTCCAAGCCTTACACGCGTGCTTATCGCTGCTGCACTCGACCAGTGTGGCTGGGGCCGTTCTACTTTGGTCGACGTGGTCACAGATGGTGCCCGGGGTATGCGATCGTTAGTGACTTCAGTGGCGTCTTGCGTCGCACCGCGGATTCTTGACTGGTTTCACATCGGCATGAAACTTCACGCTGTGCGGTCAGCGCTCTGCGCATACACATTTCCTCTCTACCAGCGACCGGTGGTGATGCGGCGATGCGAGCGACTAATAAATCGCGTGCGCGACAAGCTGTGGCGCGGCCGGGGCGACGCGGCAATCGAGATCCTACGTACCCTCATCGCCTCCCTGGATCTTGAGATCGGATCTTTGCCACAGTTCTATGGTCTCGGCGCTGGCACAGCGAGTAGCGCAGCCGCTCGATTATTGACTTTCCTTGTGAACAATCGGAGCGATCTTATCGACTATCAACAAGCACGTATGAACGGCCGTCGGGTATCGTCGGCATCGGCCGAATCGGTCATGAATCATTTGATAAACCGACGGCTCACGAAACGTCAACAAATGCGTTGGTCGTTGAAGGGCGCTCACTACCTACTGCAAACCCGAGTAGAACTGCTCGACGGGAGGCTGGAGACGTGTTTCGCCAAGCGCTTCCCTCACTTCAGATCGCCGGAGGTCGCTCGACAATGAGCGCCTTTCCCCCACTTTTTGTCCACTCCCATCGACACGGCTAGCGGCAATTGTGAACACCAACAAAACCCGAGACGGTAACGATCGACAAAAGCGGCGCCAATCTGGCTGCGCTGGAGGCCCTCAATGCCGAGCGCGACACGCCGATCAAGGTCCGCCAGAACAAGTATCTGAATAACCTCATCGAACAGGACCACCGGGCGATCAAGCGCCGTACCCGGCCGATGCTGGGATTCAAGAATTTTCGTTGTGCCCGCATCATCCTGTCGGGCATCGAAACGATGCATATGATCAGGAAAGGGCAGATGAAAGCTGATGGCGTCACGCGAACTGCCGCAGAGCAGTTCAATTCACCGTTCATGTAAGGAATCCTTAGCATGGCACCGCCTTCTAGCCTTGCCGGCCTTATTGCGACACAACCAACACACGTTCCCAGTAGTTTTTACGCCGTCGCCCCGTCAACGTAACAGCGCCGTTGACTTCAAGCGACGAAGCGCCCTCGATAGCGAGCGCGCTCCTTTTCGTCGTATGCCTTTTTGTGAACCCCGTGTTTTGTGGATTCGGCGGACGTAGTCAAGTAAGCGGCCCATCGGTGTCGCCAGGCTCGATATGCGGCTGTGCCAACCGGTGCGCATGCCCCTTGCCTGCTATCGCATCCAGAATCAGTTCAGCAATGATTCTGCCGGACGAGTGCCCTGTCGGCTGCACGATGGACGTTACCGTGCGGGGTGACGCGACGTCGGACGGCACACCGTCATAGACAATCAGCGAGATGTCCGTGCCGAGCTGCTTGCCGCTGTCTCTGATCGCGCGAAACGCGCCAACGCCGGCAATGTTGTTGTCCACCAGCAACGCGGTTGGTGGTTCGGCAAGTTCAAGCAGTGCACGCGTCGCTTCGTAAGCGTGCACCCGGTCAAACGCGCCCTCGATCATCAGCGAAGCCTCCGACTGAATCTCCGCCTCGCCTAGCGCGCTCAGAAATCCGGCGCGCCGTTGTGCCGCAAAGCTCATCGTAAGCGGCGCACTGATCAAGGCAATCCTTCTATGGCCGAAGGCAATCAGACGTTGTGCCGCAGCCCGGGCTCCGGCTTCGTTGTCGAAGTCGAACCACCCATAAGGCACAGGGCTGTTCGTCCGTCCATAGGCGATGAACGGAAACTGGCGTGCCTGTAGAAACTGGATGCGTGCATCGTCGATCTGGGTCCGCGCCACGATCAGACCATCCACCAGCTTGTTTTCGACCAGGCGGCGGTACGTTTCGAGTTCCGCATTCGGCCGGGCAGAGACGATGATCAGGTCCAGGTCGCTCTCTCCGAGGCGCTCCGTCATGCCGGCCACCACTTCCCCGAGGCGCGGATCGCCAAGATCGTCCGTCCCAAACGGGTAGATCATGCCCACTGCCTCGGCGCGGCCTGTCGCGAGCCGGCGAGCGGTCGGATCCGCGTGATAGCCCAGCGCGTGCGCCGCCTCGATGACCCGCTGGCGCGTTGCTTCATTGACGTCGTCGTATCCGTTTAGCGCACGGCTAACGGTCGTGCGGGAAAGTCCGAGCGAATCGGACAGCGTTTTCAGACTCACCTTCAAAGTTCCACCCTTGGAATTTCCTGTTTTGCACGTGACCGCCCTTGCAGAGCTGGATTTCCCGGCCCCCGGCCAGTCGCCATGTTACCTCAAGCCCACAAACGCGTTTGACAATCCAAACCGGTTTGAACTAAGATCCAAACCGGTTTGGAAAGATACTGGCTTCGAGAAATTGGAGCCGTTCATCCTGACACGGGCGCGCGAGAGACCATCTTTGGCCCGCTAAAAAACAGCCCGGCGGCCCTGTTGCGGCGAACAACTGCTGCATTCGGCTGCCGGAACGCTCCAGCTTCATCCACCTGAAAGCAAGGGCGGGCGGAGCCGACAAGCGTAGTTCATTTCATTGTTTCGCCGCAGTGAGCTTTCTGTTGTCTCCAGTACCCTGTATCTCGAGATACTGAATCAGATATTTCGGATAGCTAATAAGTCAAATGGCAGCTTTTCCGCTGTTCCGGCGGTTTCGGGCAGCCTTCGTTGCGCACTTACCTTAGGATGTGACACCCGATGAACAGACTCCGATCCTCCCAATCCCTGTCGACTCGTGCCCGCCTGCGTTCCACCGTGGTTTGCGGCTCCCTGCTCGTCACCGCGGCGGCACCCGCGCTGGCGCAGTCGTCGGTACCCGGTTTTCCTGCGCCGACGCCGCACACGCAGCAGGCCTATGACCCGGAAAGCAATTTCACCATGCGCTGGACCCGCGCTGACATCCGTCAGATCAAGGCGCAGTCGCATACGGCAAGCGCGGTGGACAAGAACTCGCTGCCTGCGTCGCTGACCATGCCGGACATTCCGCAGGACTTTCCACTCATCAATTCCAACGTGTGGGTATGGGACACGTGGCCGCTGGCCGATCTGAGTGCGAACCAGTTGAGCTTCAAGGGCTGGGAAATCATCTTCTCGCTGACAGCGGATCCGCACGCAGGCTACACGTTCGACGATCGCCACGTGCATGCACGCATCGGCTTCTTCTATCGCCGCGCGGGCATTCCGGCGTCCCAGCGTCCGGCCAACGGCGGCTGGACATGGGGCGGCCACCTGTTCCCGGACGGTGCGAGCGCCAAGGTATTCGGCAACGCACCGATGACCAACAACGCGGAATGGTCCGGCTCCGCGCGCCTGATCCACGGCGACAATGTGAGCCTCTACTACACGGCGCTGTCGTTCAACCGCTCGGCGCCAGGCGGCTCGGACATCACGCCGCCAATCGCGATCATTTCGCGCGCGGACGGACACATTCACGCAGACGACACGCACGTCTGGTTCACGGGCTTCGACGACCACGAGGCCCTGCTTCAGCCCGATGGGACGATGTATCAGACGGGTCAGCAGAACGACTACTACTCGTTCCGCGATCCGTTCGTCTTCACCGATCCCGCGCATCCGGGCAAGACCTACATGGTGTTCGAAGGCAACACGGGCGGCCCCCGCGGCGCCCGGACGTGTACCGACGCGGACCTCGGCTATGCAGCCAATGATCCGTACAAGGAGGACCTCAATACGGTGATGAACTCGGGCGCGGTGTACCAGAAGGCGAACGTCGGCCTTGCCATCGCGACCAACCCACAGCTCACCCAGTGGAAATTCCTGCCGCCGCTGTTGTCCGCGAACTGCGTGGACGATCAGACGGAACGCCCGCAGATCTACATGAAGGACGGCAAGTACTACCTCTTCACAATCAGCCACCGCGCGACGATGGCCGCTGGTGTAGACGGGCCGGACGGCGTGTACGGCTTTGTGGGCAACGGCATACGCAGCGACTTCCTGCCCTTGAATGGCGGCAGCGGTCTCGCGCTCGGCAACCCGACCGACTTCGACGCGCCAGTCGGCGCGCCTTACGCGGAAGATCCGAACCAGAATCCGCGCGCGTTCCAGTCTTATTCGCACTACGTCATGCCGGGTGGCCTCGTCGAGTCGTTCATCGACGCCATCGGTTCGCGACGCGGCGGCACCCTGGCGCCGACGGTGAAGATCCGGATCGACGGCGCGTCCACGACCGTGGATCGCACCTATGGCAACGGTGGGCTCGGCGGCTACGGCGATATCCCAGCGACCACGGCCGCGCCAGGCAACGGCCAGGGTCGGTGATCACGGCGCCTCCGGCGGTTTGCGCTTCGGCGCCGCAGCCGGCTGCGGAAATTCCGGCGAATAGGCGGCGCTGACACGGCGAGAGCAGGCAGAAGTGGTCTGCTCTCGCCCAGTCGCAACCGCATCCACCGAATAAACGATGCAACGATGAACCGCTGGATTCCCAACCTGTCTGCCCATCGCGGGCCGGCCTATCTAGCCGTGGCCGACGAAATCGAAACGGCGATTCGTGCTGGACACATCAAGGCGGGCAACAGACTACCCTCGCAACGCCTGCTCGCCGATTTCCTCGGCCTTCATGTGAACACGGTGAACCGCGCGATGCGCGAAACTGCGCGCCGCGGCTTGACGGCCGGCAGCAAACGCAGCGGCACGGTCATTCTCGGGCAACCGGCCTGAGCACATGATTCTTTCAGCTCGCTGCAAGGAGAAAACAACTCATGCATGACTCGCGACGCCACTTCCTCTACGCACGCCTTCTGCCGCCGCTGCTGTGCGCCGCGCTAACGGTTTCGATCACTGACAACGCTGCGTCGTACCAGTTGCCGGCCGCGAGTGATTCAGGCACACCGCAGTGGCGCTCCGCGCTTCACTACACGCCCCAGCGCAACTGGATGAACGATCCCAACGGCCTGGTCTACGACAAGGGCATCTATCACCTGTTCTATCAGTACAACCCGAATGCAAATGTCTGGGGCGACATGTCGTGGGGACATGCCACCAGCCGCGACCTCCTCCACTGGATCGAGCAACCGGTCGCGATGCGCGCGACTCAAACTGAAGAGATATTCTCCGGTTCAATCGTCGTTGACACGCACAACACGGCCGGGTTGGGACCGGCAAATTCGTCGCCACTCGTGGCGCTTTATACGAGCGTGTACAAGACTGGGTCCGGACATGCGCCGGGTACCCAGGCTCAGTCGCTCGCGTACAGTCTGGATGAAGGCCAGACATGGCAGAAGTACTCACGCAATCCGGTCCTGACGCTCAACCCGGAATCGAATAACTTTCGCGATCCTAAGGTTTCCTGGTATGGGCCGGGTGGGTACTGGTTGATGACTACCGTTGTCGCCGACGCGCACGTAGTCAAAATGTACCGGTCGGACAACCTCATCGACTGGACGTTCCTGAGCGACTTCACGCTTCCGGACATTCCTCATCAGGGGGCATTGTGGGAGATGCCCGATCTCTTCCCGCTTCCTCTCGATGGAGACAGTCACAATCAGAAGTGGGTCATGATTGTCAACGTCAACCCATGGTCGATTGCCGGTGGGTCCGGCGCGATGTATTTCGTCGGCAGTTTCGACGGCAGGACGTTCACGCCGGAGCACGTGCCGCCGGCCGGCTCCGATCCTTCACGATATCAATGGCTCGACCACGGCGCGGACTATTACGCGGCGGGAACCTTCGCCGGCGCGCCGGGCGGCAAAGCCATCACAATCGGCTGGATGAGCAACTGGGACTACGCGGCCCGCATACCGACCGCTCCGTGGAAGGGTGCGATGGCGCTTCCCCGCGTGCTGTCGCTGAAGACGGTCGACGGCATGCCGCGACTGACGTTCGAGCCGGTGGAGCAATACGCGTCCCTCGTACGCGAAGGTTCCACGACGCGTATAAAGGAGCGCACGGTTTCGTCCAGCACACAGGAACTCGCGCCGTCCACGCGAGGCACCGTGCAAAACGTCGACCTGACAATCACGCCGCGTTCGGCACAGCGTGCCGGCCTCATCGTGCGAGGTTCGGCGAATGGCGCTGCCGGCACCCGCATCTTCTACGACACCGGTAGCCAGACGCTGACGCTCGACCGTTCGAGCTCCGGCGAAACCGGTTTCTCGGATGCGTTCAGCAAACAGCACATCGTCAATCTGCCACTGGAGAACGGGAAGTTGCGCCTCACTATTGTGGCCGACAGGAACTCGGTGGAAGTGTTTGCGGGCGGCGGCGAAATCGTCGTGACGGATCTGATCTTCCCTGCACTCGACGACGATCGCCTGTCCCTTTCCGCCGACAACGGCACGGCGACATTCAGCGATATATCCATTACCGACCTTCCCGATCCGCGCAGCACCCTGCATGCGCGCTAGCAGACGTTCTTCTTGCGAGGTTTAGCCGGTTTCGGCCCAAACTAAGCTTGATGCGGAGTGTCAGCGAAGAATTCTGGAGGGAGGATGGCCTCTCCGGTGAAACACCACCGATAGGTCACCCATACGGCAGCGCTCAAGAAAACAGTTTTGGTGACTCAAATGCCGTTTGGCGCCGACGTCGCGAAGGCGTGGATCGGCTGGTTCGTGCGGGAGCTTTCTTGCCAACCGAAGCGAGGCGCTCATTGAGACCCCTTCGAGCAGTGCCTGGCACAAGTCGGACCGTGTCGTTGACGCTCGCCGCGTTACCGGAGATGGCGCAAAGCAGCGTCACGCTGCACGGTATCGTCGGCACCGGCATCGGTTATCAGAGCAGTACGACGACGCTCGGCTCGACCACGGGCGGGCGGCAGTAAGCGTCGTACCGCCAGTTGCTCGCACCGCACAGCCCGACGATCTGGCTTCCGGCAATGCGCCCATGCTGGGCGCACACGAAAAAGGCCTTATGGACATGCATCCATAAGGCCTTGATTTCTTTGGTTGGGGCGAGAGGATTTGAACCTCCTCCCACCTGCACCCCACGAAAGGAATAAATCGTCCCAAGCTGTAGAGCCTGCCCGGAGTCGAGGCGCTCGGCACTATTCGCCACGGAACAGCATTCCGGAGGGCTCGGTAATTTTGCGTATACACATGCGTATATCTAACGCAGATCTTGAAATTTTTTATTTCACAATCAAGTATTTAAACATAAAATTCGAGTCCTCTCCTGGCACCGACTGACGTCAAAGACATCAGTCCAGAGCAGGCCCTACGGCAGGGGTTCTACAAAGCTTTTCCCCGCAGTGAAATTCACAGTCTTCGCAAGGAACCTAGCTTTCAACTCCGACGGAAGACACTTACGTTGCCCTGCGTTGGTTCTAGCGTAGGTTTCTCCCAACATTCCCACTGAATAAGGCGCAACACAATCGTTTAAGAATTGTTAGATCGGTTGGTTGAAATTAAAAGACTGGCGGATTGGCGGCGAACCTGGCGCTTTTTGGGGTGCGTCGCGCCGCCGTCAGAATCTCCGCGGCAGGCGCGGCCCACACTTTTCACCTGCTGCTTTCAATCTCCGGCATCGGTGCGAATAGCGCGTCGAGGTCGTCGTCGGAGAACTTGGCGGCGCCGGCGGCGTCTTCGGAGAGAATGCTGTCGGCGAGTCCCGCCTTCTGCTCCTGCAACTCCACGATCTTTTCTTCGATGCTGCCCGCTGCGATCAGCTTGTAGACGAATACGGGCTTATCCTGCCCCAGCCGATGGGCGCGGTCGGTCGCCTGATTCTCGGCGGCAGGATTCCACCACGGGTCGTAATGAATCACGGTATCCGCAGCGGTCAGGTTCAGACCCACGCCACCCGCCTTCAGGCTGATCAGGAACAACGGCACCTCGCCTTGCTGGAAGCGCTCGACCGGTGTGATGCGGTCCGTCGTGTCGCCAGTCAGAATGACGTAGGGAATCGCGGCTTCCTCGAGCGCGTCGGCAATCAGCGCCAGCATGCCGGTGAACTGCGAGAACAGCAGCACGCGGCGTCCTTCCTCGATTAATTCAGGCAGCATCGACAGGAGCAAATCGAGCTTGGCCGAACGCGTGACGCGTGCGCCCTTCTCGACCCTTTCCGCTTTTTCCACTTTGCCGCGCTTCTCGGCCGGTTCGCCCAATTCGCCAGGCGCCTCGTCAACCCTGATTTTCCGCACGAGACGCGGGTCGCAGCAAACCTGGCGAAGCTTCAGCAAGGCATCGAGCACGATAATGTGGCTGCGCGCGAGACCCTGCGCGCTGACCGCCGCGCGCACCCGCTCCTGCATTGCCGTACGCACCGTTTCATATAGATCGCGCTGCGCGCCTTCGAGATCGACTGAACAGACGATGGTGGTCTTGGCCGGCAACTCCTTCGCGACCTCGTCCTTACGACGGCGCAGCATGAACGGCCGGATGCGGCGCGCCAGCAGCGCGCGGCGCACGCCGTCACCGTTCTTCTCGATCGGATTGCGCCAGCGTTTGGTGAAGTCTTTCTGGCTGCCGAGAAAGCCCGGCAACAGAAAATCGAACTGCGACCACAGTTCGCCGAGGTGATTCTCCAACGGCGTCCCCGTCAAACACAGCCGATGCCGCGCGCGCAATCCGCGAATCGTCTGCGCGGCTTTGGTGCTGGCATTCTTCACGTACTGCGCCTCGTCGAGGATCAGCAGGTGATAGTCATGCTCGGCGAGCACCTTCTGATCGCGCCACAGCAGCGCGTAAGTCGTAAGAATCAGGTCGTGCTCGCCGATCTGCTCGAAACGCTCCTTGCGCTGCGGGCCGTTCAATATCAGCACTTTCAGGTCGGGCGCGAAGCGGCGCGCTTCCTCGCGCCAGTTGTGCACCAGCGTGGTCGGCACGACGATCAGTGCGGGACGGTCGAGCCGTCCGGCTTCCTTCTCCGCGAGGATATGCGCGAGCGTCTGCACGGTCTTGCCGAGACCCATGTCGTCGGCGAGCACGCCGGCCAGATCGTGTTCGCGCAGAAACTGCATCCAGTTCAGGCCCTGCTGCTGATACGCGCGCAGTTCCGCCTTCAGACCACGCGGTACCGGCACCTCGTGCAATCCCGGGCCGGCCTGCAGACGCTGCGCCAGTTGGCGAATCGAATCGTCGCCCTGGAATTGCCAGCGGCCCGTGCTGTTCAATGCTTCGAGGCGGCCCGCATCGACGGAGGGCACCCGCAGCGGCGCGCCGTCGGCCAACGTGCCGCCCAGTGCGTCGAACAGATCGACCAGCACGCGCACCACCGGCTTCAGCCGGTCGGCGCGCAAACGCAGGCGTTTGTTTTCTTCGGTCCTCAACTCGATCGGTTCGTCGTCGGCGATGGCTTCAAGCGCGCCGCCGAGCCAACGCCGGTCGCGCCGGAACAGATCGGCGAGAAGCGGCTCGAGCCGCACATTGCGCTCGCCGATACGGATGCCCATCTCCAGATCGAACCAGCCGTCGCCCGCCTGCTGCGCGGTGCCGTCGATCGCGTCGATCTCGATGATGTTGTAGCGGAACTCCGGCGCCATCGTCACGCGCCAGCCTTTGCTCACGAGGTCCGGCACAGCGTCGTTGACAAAGGCGGACCAGGATTCGGCATCGGGCAGACCGAGCATTGTGTCCGGCAAAAGCCGCGATGCGTACACGCGACTGGTCGGCACTTTCTGCAGCCCGGTCTTGCGCAGTTCGAGCAAGCGCTTCTTTTCGGCTTCGTAGCGTCGACGGATATGGATGACGTCGCCGCCCGGCATGGGCACGAGGGTGACGCTGCTATCGACATTGATGCTGACGCCGTCGTAATCGAAGCTGACGCCGGCCAGTTCAACGGCCTCTGACTTGCGCTGCCCCGCCTTGGCCGTTGATGGCAGCGCGTGGCTGTTGAGCGTGAGCACCGGCACGGGATCGACGTCGATCACGCGGATCGCGGAGGCGTCGTGCGTGGGCGGCAGCGGCAAATCGGGCGCGATCTCACGCAACACCGAGGCGACGAGCGGCGCTTCGGCGAGTGAGATCGGCGGCATGGCGAGGTAGTCGGGCAACTGCTGGAACGGCAACGACGATTCGACGGTGCCCGCTTCATTCGCGACGCCGTCCACATACCAGATCGGCTCGGTGGGCAGCACCATGGTGGCGCGCGGCTCGGTGCACAGCACGGGCCGCAGGCGTTCGTCCGCAAGTGGCTCCCATTCGATCCGCCCGGGCCGGTTGGCGCCGCGCGACAACGGCGTCGGCCCCTCGTGACCCGGCGCCGGTTTGAACTCGAAAAACAGGCGCCCCGTGGCGATCAGCTTTTGCAACATCTCCGCGCCGCTCGTGCCGCGCAGAATGAACTGGCCGAAATCCTCGCGCGAGCGACCCAGCCAGAGGCCGCGCAGGATCGACAGGTCTTCGTCGGAGACAAACCTGGGTTGCTTGAGCAAGGCAGCTTCCACATTGCCCCAAGGCTCGTCGACTTCGACAATCGTGCCGTCCGGATTGCAGTGCGCCCGGTACAACACGACTTCGTGGCGCATGTGGAACTTGGACCAGTTCAGCAGGTAGGCCAGCGTTTGGGTACGTGCGGCGGCCGCCTTCTGGGCGACCGCATCGGCGGCTTCGGCGCGCGCCCGAAAACGCTCGAGCCAACTGACCAGTTCGGGACGCACGCCGGATGGCGGCTGCATTGCTGTTCCGGACGGCGCCTGCGGATAGTCGGCGGACGGGTGCTCATCGGAGTCGATGTCAGTGTCGACGTTGGTGATGTGGTCCATCTCGTCGTGATACTCGAGCTCGGCGAGCAGCAGCGCGGCGACATGCTTGCAGTTCCGGCCAACCGGGCAACTGCATTCGCTCTGCGCCCAAGGTCTGCCGCCATCGGTACGAAACCGCACCCGCGTGTGATAGGGCAGCACTCGTGAGCCCTGCACGTAGCCGCTGAGCTTGGCGCCGTCCCATTTCACGTTCGTGACGGCGCCGACTGAGCGCGCCTTGGCGACGGTGTGGTCACCCAGCCATTCCGTAATCCGTTCCCGATCGAAGAAAACTGACGACATCAGGGTCCATTCCTTTTCAAGCCGGCGGGGGCAACTGTGCGCGGACGCAGAAGTGGCGCGGCGGCGATGAATGGCGACTGCCCGCACAGTTTCAGCCCGGCATAGGTTGCCCGTGGTAACCCGCCATTTTACGCGTTGCACGCATTTAGCTGTGGAGACGGCTTGGAAGGCGGACTAAGGCGCCGAAAGCGTGGCCCGGGCTAGCACGTAGGCGCAGCGGGCGCGCCGATCAGCGGCCCAGCTTCGGAGGGTCGACGCGATTACCGTTTTCAGCATCCGGCTCGGCGCTGCGTTGTGCAGATGCCCCGACGCTCACTTCCAGCCCCGTTGCCGCGAACACCTGAGCGAGCGCCGGCACCGGGGTTTCGTCGGTGACCAGCAGATCGACCGCGTCCGGGCCGAAAGCATGTACCAGCGCGCTATGGCCGAATTTCGCATGATCCGCCGCGACCACGCGCCGCTCGGCCTGCGCAAAGGCGGCGAGCGAAAACGCGACGTCGGCGGGCAGTGCGTCCATGAAACGGCCCTGCATGTCAATCGCGGTGACCGAGACGATTGCGTAGCGCACATGGAATTGGCGCAGGAAGGCAAGCACGCTGTCACCGAAGGCGGCGGAGTCGTCGGCGCGCAGTTCGCCACCTGCAATGAACACCCGGTTGCCGTTGCGCGGCGCCAGCACGCGAGCGACTTCGATGGAATTGGTCACTACCGTGAGGCGCGAGCGCGCGGTGAGCGCTTGAGCAATATGAAGGCAGGTCGTGCCGCCCTCGAGGATCAGCGAATCGCCGTCCCGCACGAGTTCGCTGATGCGCGCGCCGATCGCCTGCTTGCCCTCACGGCTTGCCACCATGCGCCGCTGGAACGGCGGCTCGTCGAGCCGCTCGGGCAGCATGATGCCGCCATGGACCTTGATAAGCAGGCCGTCGGCGATCAGCGGTTTGATATTGCGGCGGATGGTCTCGTCGGAAACCTCGAAGCGGCCGGCAAGATCGGTGATCGTGCAGGTACGCTCGTCGCGGACGAGTCGCAGGATTTCGGCTTGGCGTTGGGTGGAGAACATAAGGTTCAGGCGATGACTGACGGACGGAGTCTAGCAAAAACGCACACTTAAACGAAGTGAATGTCCACACATTACCAATGAAAACCACATCGAAACTGGCTGTGATTCGTTCTCGTTAATGCAGTTACGCAATGGAAACGACCTTTTAACGCGCGCTACGTAGCGTTTGACCATGACCGTTTTGTGACACAAGTGCTATCCCAGCGAATCCCGGGAATCGTTGCATTCTGTGTTTTTTTGCGGCAAGCTGTGCGCAATCACCCAACCAATTCCCACATATGTCCACATCAATCCCCGCCCACGCCCGTGTCGTCATCATCGGAGGCGGCATCATTGGCTGCTCGGTCGCCTATCACCTGACCAAACTGGGCTGGACCGACGTGGTTCTGCTCGAACAGGGTCAGTTGTCGTGTGGCACGACCTGGCACGCGGCCGGCCTCGTCGGCCAACTGCGCGCGCAGGAAAGCATGACCAAACTGATCCGTTACTCGACCGCGCTCTACGCCGAACTCGAAGCCGATACCGGCCTCGCGACCGGCTGGAAGCAATGTGGCTCGCTCTCGGTGGCCCGCACCGCCGAGCGGATGACGCAGCTCAAGCGCACCGCCGCCGTCGCGCGCGCCTACGGCGTGGCGTGCGACGTGATCAGCCCGCAGGAAGCCGGTGAACTCTGGCCGGTGATGCGCACCGACGACCTGCTCGGCGCCGTCTGGTTGCCCGGCGACGGCAAAGCAAATCCCACCGATCTGACCCAGGCCCTCGCCCGCGGCGCCCGCACGCGCGGTGCACGCATTGTCGAGAACACCCGGATCACGGCGATTCACACGCGCACCGCGCTCGAAGACAAGGCAAACGCCACGACAGGCGCGCGCGAAGTCAGCGGCCTCGCGTGGCGCAACAAGGACGGCGAGGAAGGCACGATCGGCGCGGACATCGTCGTGAATTGCGCGGGCCAATGGGCCAAGGCGGTGGGCCGCCTGTGCGGCGTGACCGTGCCGCTGCACTCGGCCGAGCACTACTACATCGTTACCGAACGCATTGCCGGCGTGCATCCGGACCTGCCGGTGATGCGCGACCCAGACGGCTTCATCTACTTCAAGGAGGAAGTGGGTGGTCTCGTAATGGGCGGCTTCGAACCGAACGCGAAACCGTGGGGCATGAACGGCATCCCGGATAATTTCGAATTCCAGTTGCTGCCCGACGACTGGGATCAGTTCGAAATCCTGATGGAAAATGCGCTACAGCGCGTGCCCGCACTCGAAACAGCGCAAGTGAAGCAGTTCTACAACGGCCCGGAATCGTTCACGCCGGACAACAACTTCATGCTCGGCGAAGCGCCCGAATTGCGGCGCTTTTTCATCGGCGCGGGTTTCAATTCGATGGGGATCGCATCGGCGGGCGGTGCGGGCATGGCGCTCGCCGAATGGATCGTCGCAGGCGAACCGACGATGGACCTGTGGCCGGTCGACATCCGCCGCTTTGCGCGTTTTAACGGCAACGACACCTGGCTGCATGATCGCGTGAAGGAAACGCTCGGCCTGCACTACGCGATGCCGTGGCCAAATCGCGAACTCGACAGCGCGCGGCCGTTCCGCCGCTCGCCACTGTATTCGCTGCTGCGCGATGACGGCGCCTGCTTCGGCAGCAAAATGGGCTGGGAGCGCGCCAACTTTTTCGCGCCGACGCCCGCCGAAGCACAGATCGATTACGCGTTCGGCCAGCAAAACTGGCTGCCGTGGAGCGGCGCCGAACATCGCGCGTGTCGCGAAAGCGTCGCGCTATTCGATATGACGTCGTTCTCCAAATTTCTCGTCAAAGGACGTGATGCGGAAAGCGTGCTGCAAGGCATCGTCGCCAACGATGTAGAGGTACCGCCCGGCACCACGGTCTACACCGGCATGCTCAACGAGCGCGGCACTTACGAATCGGATTTCACGCTCACGCGCCTCGCCGACGATCAATACCTGCTGGTCACCGGCACCGCGCAAACCACACGCGATTTCGACACCATCGAAAAAGCAATTCCGCGCGACAAACACTGCACGCTGGTCGACGTCACCGGCCAATACGCCGTGCTCGCTGTGATGGGCCCGCGCTCACGCGAGTTGCTGCAAAGCGTGTCGAAGGCGGACTGGAGCAGTGAGGCGTTCGCGTTCGGTCAGAGCCGCGAAGTCGATCTCGGTTACGCGACGCTGCGCGCCACCCGCCTCACCTACGTCGGCGAACTCGGTTGGGAACTGTACGTGCCGATCGAGTTCGCGGTCAGCGTGTACGAAACCTTGCAACAGCCAGGCAAGGCACTCGGCCTCGTCAACGCGGGCTACTACGCGATCGACTCTTTGCGCATCGAGAAAGGCTATCGCGCGTGGGGTCGCGAACTGACGCCGGATACGAATCCGTTCGAGGCGGGTCTGTCATTTGCCTGCAAGCTCGATAAGGACATCCCGTTCCGCGGCCGCGACGCGTTGTTGAAATTGCGCGCCGAGCCGCTGCGCCGCCGCATGGTGGTGCTCACCGCCGACGGCGCCGCCGATCGCATGCTGTGGGGCGGCGAAGCCATTCTGCGTGACGGCAAGCCGGTCGGCTTCGTCAGTTCGGCGGCGTTCGGGCACACGCTCGGCTGTCCGGTGGCGATGGGCTATATCAACAATCCGGACGGCGTCGCCGATGCTGCGTATCTGAACAGCGGTCAATACATGATCGACGTCGCCGGCGATCTGCTGCCGGCGACCGTGCATCTGAAGGCGCCTTATGATCCGCGCTCGGAACGGGTGAAGGGCTAACGCCCGCCGCGCGCCATACTCGAAAACACCCCGTCGCGGCGGATCAAACCATGAAACAACGCCGCCGCGAGATGCAACAGCACCGTGGCGAACAGCGCGAATGCGAGCCATGTATGCAATGCACGCAGTAGCGCGAACAACTCCGTGTTATGCGGCGCGATCGGCGGTAAATGCAGGGGGCCGTATAGCGTGATCGGATATCCCGCCGCGGATAGCATCGCCCAACCGATCAACGGCATCGCCGCCATCAGCGCGTAGAGGATCAGATGCGACAGCCTCGCGACGGTACGCTGCGGCGCGGGCATGTCCGCCGGCAACGGCGGACTGCCGCGCCGGATACGCACGCTCACGCGCAGTATCACCAACAGCAGCAGCGCTATCCCAAGCGGCTTGTGAATCGCGATCAGCGTGGTATGCGCCCGCGACACCGTCGCGACCATTCCCACGCCGATAAACAGCATCGCGATGATCAACGGCGCCATCGTCCAATGCAGGAGTCGCGCGAGCGGACTGAAATGGGTACGCGTCGGTGTCATGAACGCTCTCCGTTCGACTTCGTTTGATGAACCTCGGGACGCAGCGATTCTTCGCGCGTGCGGCGCTTATACGACAGCGCGTACGCAGCCGAGCGCGCGGCGAGCAACGGATCGTTGGAAGGCCGGATACCGGCCGGCAAGATGGTCGGATCAAAATTGACATCGCGACAGGCACCGTCCTCCTGCGACGTCGTGTGATCGATCACCAGCGTGCCGGCATCGATATGCTGACGATTGTCGGGCCATTGCATCGTCGCGTCGTCGATGGGATCGCCGGGCTGCGCGACTGTCAGGATCAGATGCCAGCGCAACGGCCCATTTTGCAGACGCTGATCGAGGTCGGCTTCGAGAAAATTCCTCTCTTCCTTTTGTGCATCGGTGATCGGCGCATACGGCGTTTCAGGCACCATCGCCCAACGCACGGCGCGAGTATTGCCCGCACTGTCGGTAAACCGGAAAGCGTTGATGCTGTAGTACGCGGCATTCGCCAGACTCGACGATGGCGGATGGGCCTTCACCCATGCCTGAAACGGTTTGGTTTCCGGATTCGCGGCATAAAACGCCTTCAGCTTTGCAGGGTCCAGTTTGCCGGTCGCGGCATCGGGTTTCGCCGCGACCAGTTGCTGATAGAACTGCTCGGGCGTATGAACCGCGAATACAGGTGTCGAGTTCATTCCGGTGCGCCACTGCTCACCGTTCTGCAACTGGAACAGCAAGGCCATGCTGCGTACCGGTGAACTCGTATCGGGCGCGGACGGATTGCCGCCGGGAACCGCGAAACGGCCGATGACCGGCGTGCGGCCCGGCGCGAATACTGCGGCATGTGAAAGAACCGAACCGGCGCCGCTACTGTCGAAATACCCCGCCACACACAAGCCCTTTGCATGGTTGCGGCGATAGCCGGGATGGGCCTGGCCGGCTACCACTTCGAAGGTATTGATGAAACGTGGCGCGGTGAGCCGCGCAGGTGTCAGCCAGCCTGCCGTATAGGCGAAGCCTCCGGCAAGAACCGCGACGACCGCGCCGATCGCGGCGAGCCGGCATGGCACGCATCGAGGCGCAGCGTTGGGAGCGGATGGTTTTGTCACGACGACTCCTTGACTCTCGGATAGATGCACTCATCGGCAAACACCGAGTTCGGCGATCTATTCCATTCGACATCCGGCGCGTCCGTTCCGTGTGCGCGCCGGCTATCGATACCGTCAATTGACGCTGCCTGCCGGCGCGGTGCTGCTCGCGGCATGGCTCGCGGCGGCCGCCTTGGCGGCAAGTGCTTCCTTGTTGTGCGCGACCTGCTGTGCGAAGATGGGGTTCACATCCGGATACGACGTATCAGTGACGTAGTCAAGGCCGTTCTGCTGGGCTTCGATCAATTCCTGGTACACCTGAGCACGTGTCTTGCCTTCTGCAAAAACACTCGACGAAGCGGCGAGAACGGCAAGGGACAATGCGGCAAAAGCAATCTTCTTCATGATGAACTCCAGAGAGTTTTGTGCGGGTTTGCATGAGGGATAACCACGAGTTCGCGGCTTTTATTCCTGCCTTGGCGCTTCGTAAAAAACAAACTTCGAACGTGGAATAAACCCCCACCTGTGTGTGTTCGCCACTCGATAGCTGAAATCCGACGAATGCCGAAACCATGACCTCAACCGCCCCTCCCGCCGATTCGCCGCTTTCCGAAGCCGACATTCAGGCCTACGCCGATGGCACGCTGACGCCGGAACGCGCTGCTTTTCTGCAGGACTATCTGGGCAAAGATCCGGCGGAAGCACGCCGCGTGGCGTTCTACGGCAGGCTCAACGCGCAGATGCAGCAGGCCTTCCAAACAACTGACGAACCCGTTTCGACCCGCGCCGAAGGATGGCGCGGCGTACTCGACCGATTGAAGGCCGCAAAGCGCCCGGGCAAAGTGTTGAACGCTCTCGGGGCGCTCGTTCTGACACTGGTCGCCGCGAGCGGCTGGCTGGCCGCCACCCAGGTGTCCCGGCAGGCGCTCAACAATGCCGCCGTGATGGCGTTGGCGGAAACCGCCGCCGCACAGTATTCCGCTGCCTCGCCGACGCGAACCGACGTGGCCGCCCCCAACCTCGCGGCGATCGGATTGCGACTGGTGGATCAAAGGGTCCTATCGCTCAGCCCCTTCCAACGCGCCAGCGAATTCATCTATCTGAACGGCGACAACCGCCCCGTCGTGCTGATTTCCACGCTGGCACTGCTGGCTCCGGCCCAGCCGCAGTGGGCCGCCCTGCGTATCGGCGAGATCAGGCTGCTGACCTGGACGGCGCAGCGCCAGCGCTTTGTGGTCGCCGGCGACGCCCGCACCCACGGTCTGATGCGCGCCGCGGACGTGATGACCGTGCGATAGGCCCTCTCTAGGTTTTTGCAACGCTGCAAAAACAACGGAATAAAATGCACCCACGCGTGTTTGCAGTTCGAATGCGCGTGGTGGTTCAATCGACGGCCGCCCACCCGGCGCCCCACGAGAAGCCCACGATTGGGATTGAAAATGGATGTCCGTGACGAGCTGATTGAGCATGTGCCGCGCTTGCGGCGCTATGCGCGAGCGCTGATCAACAATCGCGATCTCGCCGACGACCTGGTGCAGGACACGCTCGAACGCGCGCTCGGCCGGACCGGCATGTTCCAGCCCGGCACCGACCTGCGTGCGTGGCTGTTCACGATCATGCATAACGTGTTCGCCAATCAGGCGCGCAAGGCGTCGGCGCGTGCAGTCCACGTGGCGGTCGACGACGACAGCGTCCACGAAAGCGAATTTGCCGTGCCGTCCGATCAGACCCGTTCGCTGGAAATGCGCGACCTCGACTACGCGTTGCAGCGTCTGCCGATGGAGCAGCGCGAAGTCGTGCTGCTGGTCGGTCTCGAGGAAATGAGCTACGCCGACGTGGCGCTCGCGTTGAACATTCCGATCGGCACGGTCATGTCGCGCCTTTCGCGTGGGCGCGAGCGGCTTCGGGCATTGATGGCGGGCGCGCAGCCCGGTGCAAAACTACAGGTGGTGCGATGAGCGACCAACACACGCCGATCGGCGAACAGGACCTGCACGCGTACGTGGACGGCACGCTGTCCGACGAACGACGCGTCGAGGTGGAGCGCGCGCTCGAACAGAACCCCGAGTTGGCCACACGCGTCAGCGATTATTTCTCGCTGAACAACATGTTTCATGAACGCTATGACCGCGTGCTGAGCGAGCCCGTGCCCAAACGTCTGCAAAAGCCTGTGGCCAGTGGGCGCCGCTGGCGCATAGCCGCCAACTGGCCGCAGTTCGCCGGGATGGCGGCAGCGCTGGTGCTGGGCGTGGGCATCGGCGTCGGCACGCATATGGGACAGGACGTCGTGGCGCCGGTCACCGGCCACTCCGACACGCGCCCGGTCAGTGCGGACAGTTCGGAAATGTTTGCGCGGCAAGCCGCGGTGGCGCATGTGGTCTATATGCCCGCCGTCGACCGTCCAGCCGAAATGACGGCGGATCACGAACAGGATTTCGTGCAGTGGCTGTCCAACCGGCTCGGCACCAATGTGCATCCGCCGATGCTTTCGAAGAGCGGTTTCAATCTTTCGGGCGGGCGTCTGTTGCCAGGCGCCGATGGGCCGACCGCGCAGTTCATGTATCGCGGGCCGAATGGCGAACGCGTGACGCTGTGCATTTCGCATCGTCAGGTGAACTCGAATACCACCGCGTTCAAGCTGTATCAGGACGGTCCGGTGAACGTGTTCTACTGGGTGGACGGCGACTTTGGGTATGCGGTGTCAGGCGGAATCGATCGCAAGGTGCTGTTGCAACTCTCACATGACGTGTACTCGCAATTGACGGGCGCAGCGCCGGGTTGAGATGCCGCACCACGCCGCGACAGCGGGTTCAGTTTGCCGAACTGCTGCCGCGATCGAGCGACGCCGCGCGCATCGCGTCGCTCGGATTGGTGAAGAAGTGCTGGCGCAACTGCGCGATCTGCGCGTCGCGTTGCTGAGGCGGCAAATTCCATTTGTCGATCTGCGCGCGCTGGCTTGAATAGTCCGCATAGCGGGCTTGCCAGGCGTCGTCAGCCTGCTGCATCTGCACGACGCGTTGCGCCGCTTCAGGCCCAAGTGTCTGCGTAATCTGTGCGCGCATCGTATCGAGCGAGCCGCCCTGCTTCTGCGCCTGACTGATCGCGTCGAGTGCGGCCTGCTGCTGGCGTGCCCGTTCGTGGGCCGCGCGTGTTTCCGGCGGCAGTGCCGCGTCTAGTGCGGCGAGACGCGCCGCTTTTTGCGCGGCGCTCAACGAGCCATCTGACGCGATGCGCAGACGCGCCACATCCGTATGTTGCTGCTGCGATTCGGCGCCGAAGAACGGCTCGCTCCATTCGCCCATCAAGCGGGTGCCTAAGGCATCGCGCTGGTCGAGCGAGAGCTGCAGCGCGTCGAGGTCCAGCTTTGCGCCGCTCTGGCTTTGGATTGGCGAGGTTTGTGGCAACTGGTCGAGCGCCGTGCGATAAGCGTTGTAGCGCTGCCAGACAGTCACCGCTTCCTCGGCGGCCGGCGTGCCATCGAGTTGCGCGGCGATCTGCCGACGCACCAATGCATCGAGCGTCGCGGGAGAGATTTCGTTTTGCGCCGTCAGGAAGTAGTCGAAGAAATCGCGGACCGCACGCGTGTGCGCGAGGTGGCCGCGGCCATCGGTCGGCAGATGAGGTGGCGACGAACCGTCGAGCGAAGCGGGCAATGCGCCGGCCGCCGACGTGCCGGCGGCCATGTCCTTGCCCGAAGCTGGTGCGGGTTGCGCAGAACTCGCTGCATTCACCGCATGCAGCGCTGACGCATCATGCGCAGACGGCAGGCGGTTCAGCCACAATGCCGCGCCGCCTGACACCGCACCCACCGCCACGAAAACCAGCCACTGACTCCGCGCGCTGCCTCGCTGCCGATCCAATCGCCGCATCCGTTCACACGCCTTGCGTCTTCAGGCGATTTGCCTGCGTACGAATCACTGCCACCGGGTCGGCCGCATTCGCGCCGCGCACGCCGAGCAACTGGTTGATCTCGTCGAGATGGTTCCACTTGTAGCTCGTGCCAAGCACCTTGCCGTAGAGCGCGCTGCACACTGAGACAAGGCCGTCGTTCTGCCCGGATTGGCGGCTCAGCATGATCGCGCCGGTGCCGTACAAAACGAGTGTCGACGGATCGAGAACGTTGGCGGAATCGATCGGCGCAACACTGGTGTCGGTGGCGCCCGGAATGCCGAGCAGCGAGGTCGGTTGAATCGCACTGCCCGCCCACGAGTACAACAGATGCGTGTTGCCGTTGACGGTTTCAGTCGCGGCGCCCGTTTGGCACGAGCCGGGCGCAGCGAGGCCGTCGCTCGGATAGCGCAAGTTGTAGGCCGCGGCGTTGGCCGTGGTCAGCGTTTGCAGCGCGGCTACCGCATTCTGATTCGTGTTGTGATTACTACTCGTCAGGATGCCGAATATATTCGCAAACGCGCCGATGATCGATGTCGAAAGACCGGTCGGATCTTTTTGCAATGCGTCCTGCACGAAATCGGCGAACTCCGAGCCGCGATGCGGCGTCCCAATCGTGGTGACCGAAGCGACGAGTTCCGGCGCTACCGCAGCGACATAGCGCGAAGTCAAGCCGCCCTGGCTGTGGCCGATCAGATTCACCTTCTGGGCGCCGGTCGCGGCCAGGACCTGTTTCACGTAGGCGAGTAATTGTTCGCCGCGGCCGTTCGGACCGTCGTCGCTCTGAAAGCCCGACAGGTTCGCCACATACACGCTTGCGCCGTGCTGCTGGAGGTCGGACTGAATGCCGTACCAGTAGTCGAGTACGCCGAGATATTTGTCGGTCCCGGTGAGGCCATGGACGAGGATGATCGGATAGCGGGTTGCCGCATAATCGTCGGCGCTGGTGGTCGACGTCGCGGCGACTGCGCGATCGATGGCAACCGGTGTGGCGATTGTGAGAAGCACAGCGAGCGGCGCATTGGCGACAGCGGCCGCGATCGCCCAGGCGACGATGCGAGAACCCTTCGATTTCGACATGTGACGGCCTCCGGTTGCGAAGTCCGCGTATTTAGCTATACAAATCGAGTGAGGGCAATAGAGCGGGAACTCCAAACTGCTTATGCTGCAGTGCGTTTCTAAGGTCTATCGCAGTGTGGCGATGCGACGGGCATTGACGGCATCGAGCTCGACAATGCTTCCTGGATTCGCGCTTGACTTGACCAACTCCCGCGGCGTCACCCCCAACAACCGCCCCATCCAATGCGCCATATGACTCTGATGCGCAAAGCCCGTCTCCAGCGCGATCTGACTCGCGCTCAACCTGCCTTGAAGCAATAGCGCCCTCGCCCGCTCCACTCGCCGTTGCACCACATACTGATGCACCGGCATGCCGAGCGTTTCGCGGAACAGCACCTTGAAATGCGGGACACTCAATTCAGCATGCACCGCCAGTTCGCCAAGCGTGAGGCGCTGATCGAGGTGCGCTTCGATAAACTCGATCACGCGGGCGGCGGTCTTCGGCGCAAGCGTGCGACGTTTGTTCTCGAGTTTGTCGAGCACCGGCGCGCTGCCGATCAGCCGTACCACCATCGCGGTACACAGGCTTTCGGCGTAGAGCGGATCGGACGCATCGTCCGCTTCGAGTTCCGCGCGTAACGCCCAGGCCAGATGCTGAAAACGCGGGTCGCGCATCTGGAACTGCGGACGAAGCCGCGCTTCGCTCGTCTTCAATTCCAGTTGCTCGACGGTCCTCTGTGCGAAGTCTTCGCCGATCCACACACTGAAAATCGTGCAGGCGGCTTCATCGGTCCACTGTCCGTCGACGCCAGCGGGAATCACATCCGCATCGCCATGCGCCTGAATCCGCGAAAAGCGGCGCTCATTGCACATGCAACGCGCCTTGACCGGCGCGCCGACATGCACACCCACGCGATGATGCTTGAGCGCCGGAATCCGGTGCAGCCCGGCCGACACGTTGACCAGGTCCGCGCCGAAGCCCTGCCAGCCGAGCGTCTTGCTCGAGAGCAGCGCGATGCGGGAGCCACTGTGCGGCTGCGGTATCGGTGTCACGGCGTTCATTGCTTTTCCTCGTGGATGGCGGCAAACGTGTGTGCATTGTGCTGCGTTTTTCGCTCCTTCGCTTGGCTCGCACCGCCTCAACACACGTGCTGCGCCGCCACAAAGAAAAACAATCATCCGAATCTGCGCACGACGATCCGTGCCCGCGCGTTTCTCCGTCCCCGTATCCCTAAGATGGCCGCATACCGACCCAGGAAGGAGCTCAACGTGTTCGTGATCTTTGGAGCAGCAGGCAATGTTGGCAGAGTGAGCGCGGCGGCGTTGCGCCGGGCGGGCCGCGAAGTGCGCGCGGTCGTGCGCCACGCCGGACAAGGCGACGTGTTAGCGGAAATCGGCTGTGAAATCGCCATCGCCGATCTGCTCGACCCAGCTTCGGTAGCGCGCGCTATCGAGGGAGCGTACGCGGTACAGATACTGTGCCCAGTGCCGCACGCAGACGCCGATCCCGCAACCACGATGCGGCGCATGATCGACGTGAGCGCGGACGCATTACGCGCCAACCCGCCGCAACGCGTGCTCGCGCTGTCCGACTACGGCGCGGAACACCCGAGCGGCACCGGCATCACGACGATGTTTCACACCCTCGAAACGCAACTCGCGCCCGTTGCCTCACAGTTGACGTTTCTGCGTGCAGCGGAACACATGCACAACTGGGGTCGCGTGCTGCCAATCGCGCTCGCGAGAGGCGCGCTGCCGAGTCTGCATCATCCATTGAGCAAGCTGTATCCGACGGTCGCCGCACAGGATGTCGGGCTGCTGGCCGCCGAACTATTGCTCGACGACAGACCGGCGAAGGTGTCACCACGGGTGGTGAGCATCGAAGGTGAAGCGCGTGTCAGCGCGTTAGACGTCGCGCGTACGCTCGGTGCATTGGCGCACCGTCAGATCACGGCCCACGAAGTGCCACGCGGCGAATGGGCCGCCATGCTCCATGGCGCGGGACTCGGCGAGAACCACGCGCGTCTCATCACGGATCTATACGACGCGCACAACGCGGGCCGCATCGACGTCGAAACGGAGATCAGCGAGCGGCGCTTCGGCGCGACTGCGCTAGCGGATGTGTTTGCGTCGATCCTGGCGCGTGTCGCTGCAACTTCAACTTCAACTTCAAATGCAAACGCAAATACGCGCTAAACGGCACTCGTATCAGGAGGAATGACATGCATACCTGCCCTTTGCTGCGCGCATCGATGGAATCGCGAAAGATCGTAGCGCATCGAATCTCGCGAACGCGCGCGACTACGAGCGCCCGCTATTGGATGGCGATCCGGGCAAGTCTTGCTGGACTGACAGGCTGGCGAGCGCTCAGGGACGTGCTGAACGCAATCCCGGATAGCAACGACGACTTTGGCTTGTTCTGATTCGCCGCGGCTCGATACGCCATAGACACGCTTCAGATGCGTCATCACCGCATCAAAAGGCCGCACTACATTGACAAAACCGACGCCACGACACCGGCCGCCGTTTGCAAACGGTGGCCGGTGCGCATGCGTCAATTATTCGTTCTCGTCGAAGTAGTGCCCAAACTTCAACTGTTTGGTGCGGATATAGCGCTCGTTTTCCTCGCGCATCGGAATCGCCAGCGCGACGCGCTCGCACACCGGAATGCCATGCTTTGACAGCGTGTCGAATTTTTCCGGATTGTTGCTCATCAGGCGAACCGAGGTGACCTTGAGCGTGCGCAGAATGCCTGCCGCGGAATCGTATTCGCGCGAGTCGTCGGGTAAGCCGAGATCGAGATTGGCCTCGACGGTGTCGCGGCCCTGCTCCTGCAACGCATAGGCGCGAATCTTGTTCGACAGGCCAATGCCGCGCCCCTCGTGGCCGCGCAGATACAGCAGCACGCCGCAGCCTTCAGCCGCGATATAGCGCAGCGCCAGATCAAGTTGTTCGCCGCAATCGCAGCGGTACGAGCCGAGCACGTCGCCCGTCAGGCACTCGGAGTGCAGGCGCGTCAACACGGACGACTGGTTTGCGACGTCGCCCATCACGAGCGCGAGATGTTCGGCGCCGCTTTCGGCCACGCGAAACACGTAGGAGGTAAACGTGCCGTAGCGCGTGGGGAGCGTGGCGGTAGCGTCGAGGACGACGCACTCGCCGCTGGGTGCGCCGTCTGTTGCTTGCGACGGATCGTGAGACGTGAGCATGGCGTTGGACAATGGTGCTGACATGAACCCGCAATATTGGGATGCGGTATGGACCGGCAGTTTACCGCTAATCGGCACACCGCGCCCGGATGCCCGCGTGCCGCGTACGAAACCGACGCGCATCACATGGCTACCTGAGTTGAACGCACCGCGCGCCACAGGTATTCCCGAGGTCCGTCCGCCGCACACCGCGCCTATACTGGAATGGCCTGTCCCTCACGCCAGCGCGCCGCATCGGCGTGCTGCACTGCGAAACGGAGTCGCTCCATGACAAGCGTTGCACAGCTTCTTAAAACCAAACCGAACAACACCACCGTCTTCACGGTCGGGGCCGACGATTCTGTCTACGAGGCGATCAAGCTGATGGCTGAAAAAGGCATCGGCGCACTGGTCGTAACGGACGGCGACAGCATCGCCGGGATCGTTACGGAGCGGGACTATGCGCGGAAGGTCGTCCTGCTGGACCGTTCGTCGAAGGCTACGCCGGTGCGCGACATCATGAGCAAAGCCGTGCGCTTCGTCCGTCCCGACCAGACCACCGATGATTGCATGGCCCTGATGACCGAACGGCGCATGCGTCACTTGCCGGTCATCGAAAACGACCGCCTGGTAGGCATGGTATCGATCGGCGACCTGGTGAAGAACATCATCGCCGAGCAGCAATTCACGATTCAGCAACTCGAGTTCTATATCCACGGCGAACGCCCCTGAGGTTCGCGGCATATCGCAGGTCGCGCCGCACGCCGGGCGTCGCACCCTGCCGAAACGGGGCGCAAAAAAAGCCCAATCCTTGAAAAAGGTTGGGCGAAGCTACCTTGCGGCAGCGGAGGTTCCTGAATTGTGGACTGCGAGAATGCACGCCGCATAAAGCGCGCATGTGCCTCGCCACATCACACTGCTGATTGCTTGCAGAACGCGGAACGTGCGCTGAGCTGGTTCACGCACGCCCCGCTTCGATCAGATCAACTGCCGGCCGCACCAGCCGGGCTCCAAACCTAGTTACCGAAATAAACCGACTTCGGGCCGGACGTCGGTTGCAAGACGCCACCCGCTTGTGACGAACCGCTCACCCGGCCACCGTAGCCACTGGTATCCGCGACGGGTTCCTGCGTCTGCGCGACAGCCGGGTTTTGCGCCTGCACACGGCTTTCGGCGGCTTGAACGTCGCGCGGATAGTTCGTGTCGTTGCTGGCGGCCGGGTTGTAACCCGCTTGTTCAAGCTGGATCAACTGATTGCGGACCTCTGCGCGGGTCGCGGGCTGGTCGCTCGACTGGGCGAACGAAGCGACTGGGGTGGCGAGGACGGCTGCAATGGCGATTGCCTTGATGAGCGATTTCATGACTTACCTCCAGATCTGTTTTTTGCTTCGCTTGCCACACCACGTGAGAAGCGAGTGATTTCAGTCTAGTCACCCAATCATCGCGGGAAAACCCTTAATTGCGAGATAGATAATTGTTCAAAACGCAAGAATGCGGCGGAACTTACCGCCAAACTTGATTGAAGGCTTCGTTTTACCGTAATAATTGTCGGAATCGTAACCTTTGCGTCTGACGTTTCGAGAAAGCACCCCCGCTGAGCGTGTTTTGCCGCATTGCCCGGCGAGGATAGTCAGATTTGCGCACTGGTCAATGCGTCGGCGTGCGGCGGTAGCAGCAATTTTCGCGGTCCGCTGACGAACGCGCTGCCGGGTTCGAAAAACCGTAACGGCCGATGCATCTCGCGCGACAAGCCGATGCGCGTCGTCACGCCGATCTGCACATCACCCGTCTCGATCACGCCGATCCACAGGCCATGTCCGCTGCAAAGATCGCGGCCGTCAAACGACTGGTCGATGCCCAAGGCCACGGTGAGCCGGCCGGGACCGCGCGCGAGATCGCGCAACGGCACGCCGGGCCGCCGCGCTTCCATCAACTGCAAGCCCTCCAGCGGTTCGATCGCGCGGAGCAGAATGCCTGCGCCGACCTCTTCCGCTTCCGCAGACATGTTCAGCATGTACGAAAGCCCGTACGTAAGCCGGATATAAGCGTGGCCGGGGGCGAGAAACATCGACCCGTTATACGGGCGGCGGCCTGCAAACGCGTGGCTGGTCGAATCGCCGAGCGGGTACGCCTCGGTTTCGACAATGCGGCCGCTGATACGGCCTTCGGGGAGGTCGTGCACCAGATATTTGCCGATCATGAAACGTGCCAGCGCGACGGTATCGAGCGGCAAATCGTCACGAAGCAATGGGAGGATAGATAGAGGCTGATTCGGCATGCAATTCGGACGAGTCGTTAAGCGCCAGGCGCAGGGTTCGATAGATGCGCGACCTGCCAGTGCAGCAGACACGCCAACGGGCGTGCCACCCGCGCCGCACCAAGCGGTGGAGCGCCATCGGCCTGCCTTCATCGGCCCATTCGTTGTACCAAAACCTCATTTCCAGGCACTGACGCATTCACCATGGCACTAATTGGAGTATCGTGTGTTTCCGGCTTGCAGGACAGCCTTTGCCGGCATGCGTGTGCTTAGGCGCGCCTGATCAGCTTACAGATTGCAAGAAGTCGCTCGATCGCAGCAACGTTCCATTCAGATTTGATCCCGCAGTGCCCGCTGGTGCAGTACACCGGCCCATCCCGGGGCCGTCGTATTCATGACAATAGGAGAGAGTTGAATGAAAGCATTCCAGGCAATCAAGATGGTCGGCGGCGCGCTGATCGTTCTGGCATCCGTCAATGCGTACGCGCAAAGCAGCGACGCTGCTCCGGCGGCCCCCATGGCTGCTTCTTCGGCGCCGAGCGCCAAGGCGGCCAACCGTGCGTTGGGACGCAAGGTGCGCACCGCCCTGTCGAAAACCAAGGGCCTGAGCGTGACCAACATCACCGTGCGCGCACGTGGCGGCGCAGTGACGCTGGCCGGCACGGTGCCTGAGCAACCGCAAGTCGACCTGGCAACCCAGGCCGCGCAAGCCGTGCCGGGCGTGACGTCGGTCAAGAACGCACTGTCGATCCGTCCGGTCGGACAGTAAACCGCTTTAGTCAGTCGTTGCGCTACATCCGGACGCAACGCTTCATCACGAGGCGGCGCGTCCGGACCTAAACATTCGGATTCTTTCCCTGAAACTGCCAACCTGGCAGTGGTGGTCTGATGGAGTTTCACCCATCGAACCCGCGTCGCATTTTCCGCGCAATCCTGCGCGACTCAATCCTTCAGATGCCGATGAGCCGCAGGTTGCCTTGCCGCCTTCGCCACTGCGTCGGCACAATCCGTCGCACGGACTGACAAAACCTCGTCCGCTATGAACTATCCTTTATAATTTAATGCGTTAGGGCGCGTTGTTGACAGGATGGTTTAGGATTTACGCCCGCACCCGTGTCCCATCGGCGCCCGTCCGCGCTTGCTGCGCCAGTCCAATACAAGCAACAAGAACACGCAACGAAAGGAAGCCCTGAATGACCACGCCCGCGACCGTTTTGCCCCGCTGGACCATTGCCGCGCCCTTCGTTGCCTGGATCGTGCTGGGCATCGCGTATGCCTTGCCGGGCAACGGGTTGCTGCTCGCGCTGATCGGGGTCGCACTGTGCGCTGCGGTGTTCACAGCGGTGCACCACGCGGAAGTGGTCGCGCATCGCGTCGGCGAGCCGTTCGGCACACTGGTGCTGGCGGTGGCCGTCACGGTGATCGAAGTCGCGCTGATCGTTTCGGTGATGTTGACGTCCGGGCCGGAAAAGGCCGGGCTTGCGCGCGACACCGTATTCGCCGCGGTGATGATCGTGTGCAATGGGATCGTGGGCATCTGCCTTCTGGTAGGCGGCATCCGGCATCGCGAGCAGGACTTTCAGAGTCGCGGCGCTGCGGCGTCGTTGGCAGTGCTTGCGTCATTGTCCGTGTTGACTCTGGTCATGCCGAACTACACGACGACGAGTGCCGGCCCGGTTTTGTCGTCGTCGCAACTGGCGTTCGCGGGGCTGTCGTCGCTGGTGCTGTATGGGGTGTTCGTGTTCGTCCAGACCGTGCGGCATCGCGATTACTTTCTTGCCGGCGTCCCCGACGAGGACGTCCATGCCGCCCCGCCGAGTGCCGGTGTCGCGCTGGCAGCCGGCGGCTTGCTGGTGGTGTGCCTCGTCGCCGTCGTGTTGCTCGCGAAAGTGCTCTCGCCAGTGGTCGAAACCGCGGTGAAGAATGCGGGCGCGCCGCCGGCGGTGGTCGGCATTATCATTGCCGCGCTGGTGCTGTTGCCGGAAGGGCTCGCCGCCGTGCGCGCGGCGCGCGCCGATCGCTTGCAGAACAGCCTGAATCTCGCGCTCGGTTCGGCGCTGGCCAGTATCGGGTTGACCATCCCAACGGTCGCCGTGGTGTTCTTGTGGACCGCTCAGCCGCTCATCCTAGGTATCGACGGCAAGGAAACTGTGCTGCTGGTGCTCACGTTGATCGTCGGCACCCTGACGCTCAGTTCCGGACGCACGACGATCCTGCAAGGCGCCGTCCATCTGTCGTTGTTCGCGGCGTATCTGTTTCTGTCCTTCGCGCCCTGACGATAAGGCTCGGGGCCGCGCTCTACGCAAACAACCGGCCTCTGTCCTTACTCTTCCCAATGCTCCGCAATCCAGTCGCGGAACAGATTCAGCTTCTGCTGATGCGCGACTGAATCCGGATACACGAAGTAATACCGCCAGCCGGTCTTGAGCACCGTATCGAATGGCCGCACGAGACGCTTGGCCGCGACGTCTTCGTCTATCAAGGCAAGATCGCTGATGGCAACGCCGAAGCCCTGCAAAGCAGCGTTGGTCGCCATGTCGAGCGTGTCGAAGCTCGGGCCGTGCTCAGCATCGATCGCAGGCGCATTCGCGGCATCCACCTCGGTCACCTTGGCGAGCCACATCTTCCAGTCGCGATGGTCGCGCGTTGGATGCAGCAGCGTGTGGCGCGCCAGATCCGCCACCTCGTCCAGCGGTTTGTCTTTCAACAGATCGGGCGCGCACACCGGCGTCAGACGCTCCTCGAATAACGGCACCGCCTGCACGTCCACACCCGGTGACGAGCCATAGATGATCGCCGCGTCGAACGGCTCGAGCTGGAAGTCGACGTCATGCTGCCAGGTGGTGGTGATCTGAACGTGCAGCTCGGGATACTCGGCCTGGAAACGCATGATCTTCGGCAACATCCAGCGCATGACGCAGGTCGGCACTTTCAGCGCGAGATCGGTGCGTTGACGCGTGAGGCGCAGCGATATCTCTTCGATACGCGCGAAGCTCTCCTTCACGGCCGGCAGCAACAGTTCGCCTTCGGCGGTCAGCGTCAGGCCCTTTGCATGGCGCTTGAAGAGCGGAAACTTGTAGTAGTCCTCGAGCGCGATGATTTGCCGGCTGACCGCGCCTTGTGTCAGGCATAGGTGGTCAGCGGCGCGTGTGAAGCTGCGATGCCGCGCGACGGTTTCGAAAATCTGCAACGCATTGAGCGGCGGGAGACGTCGCATCTGGATAAGTCCGGTCAGGGATCAGGAAAAGTCATTGCGCGGGCGGGCGGCCTTGCGTGCCATCACGCCCATCGAGCCCACAGGATACGCGATCAGAATGTTTCGCACGTGTTGTCCGCGGGCAAATATGCATGCATTTCGCTCATGGCCCGGTTATTAATCCGAGTCTGAGCGCCACCGCTTGCACCGACTCAGGGCGCATCCCGCCGGATACCGCACCAGAACCGAGCTTTCCTCATACCTCCCTCCAGCCCGCCTGCGCAAAAAAATCATGGACGTTAACCCCGATACGCCACTGGATTGGCGTTCCCACGGACCACAGCAAAGCCGCCGCTAGCGTCGCGCGACAGCCTACCCATGAGATTCCGTCATGCGTTCCATGCGCATATTTCGTTTGTTGAGGGATTTTGGCAAACCTAGAGTGCATCAACACGCAACGCACCCGGTATCGCGTGAGGTTGGGAACGACGGGCAACGCAAATGGGCGATGCAGCAGCAGCGGTCAGAGCGAATATCACCAGGCAACAGGCGTTCAACACAGGAGACCGCCATGCAAGAGATCAAACGGGGTAGAAGGCAGGCCATCAAGGCAATCGGCGCAGCACTCGCGGCGTCCACATTGCCGATGCCGTTCATCAATGTGCGGGCACAGGAGCACAACTTCTCCGGCAAGACACTGCGCTTGCTGACCTGGTCGGACGACACCGGCGCCGCCGCCTTGCGCAACATCGCCGCCACGTTTACGGCGAAGACCGGCGCCAAGGTGATCGCCGACCGCGCCGACGGCACGTCCGGCATGGTCGCCAAGGTGAAGGCCGCGGGCGATCGCCCCACTTACGACGTCATCACGCTGGCCGGTGTCGGCGCGGCGGGTCTCGGCGACGCGGGCCTGCTGATGAAGCCCGATCTCGACAAGCTGCCGAACCTGAAGGAGGTCGCGCCGCAATACCGCACGGGCGCGAACGGCTTCGGCGTGGGTTATCTGCTGTGGTCGGATGGGTTGATCTACAACACGTCGACGGTCAAGACGGCGCCGTCTTCGTACGAAGCGCTGTGGGACCCGAAGTACGCCGGACGCCTGTTCCTGCCGCCGCCTGAATGGGCCGAAGCGGTGGACCTCGCGATCATCGCCGCGAAAATGAACGGCGGCTCGCAACAGAACATCGAGCCGGGCTTCAAGAAGCTGATGCAGTTGAAAGACCACGTGATGACGCTTGGCGAGAATCCGAACCAGGTGGCCGATCTGTTCCGCACCGGCTCGCTCGATATCGGCGGCATCTATTCGCCGGCCTTTTTCCCGGACCAGATCCGCAAACCCGAGTACAAGATGGGCGTGACCTACGGGATGAAGGAAGGCTTCGCCACGCAGTTGATGTTCACGGTGATCCCGAAGTCGCATCCCGCCGACAGCGATCTGATCCACGCCTTTATCAACCATTCGCTCGATGCCGGTGTGCAAGGCCGCATGGCTGCCGACGTGCTGAACGGACCGGTCAATTCGAAGGCGGTGATTCCGGCCGAGAGCCGCGCGTTCGTGCCAAGCCCGCAGCAGATCGCCGAGAAAGCAATCCTGCATGACGACAAAGCGCTCGCCGTCGTGCAGCCGGCGTGGATCAAGCGCTACACCGAAATTTTCTCGGCATGACCGCGATGCTCGCGCGTTTTTCGCGGCGTGCCTCGTCGGCGTCAGACACTGCGTCCGGTGACGCGTCGGGCGCGGCTTCCGGCTCGCCCGGCGCCGCTTCCCGCGCACCAGACGAGCAGGCGTCCACGGCGCTCGCGAAAGCGCGCCCCTGGATTCTGCTCGCGCCGATCCTGCTGTTTCTGGCCATTCTCGGCGCGGCAGCACTCGTCGTGCTGCGCATGAGCTTCGGTACGCAAGGTAACGAATGGCACGGCTTCACGCTGCAGAACTACGCCGATCTCATCGACGGCTATTTCATGAAGTCGCTGTGGCTCACGCTGCGGCTCGCATTTCAAAGCATGGTCTGCGCCGTGCTGCTGGCGATTCCCGTTGCTCTCGCGATGGCGCGCACCAAGTCGCGGCTGGCGCGGCGGCTGTTGCTCGCGGGCGTGCTGCTGCCCTTGCTCGTCAATCTGCTGCTGCAAGGTTATGGCTGGCTGATCATTCTCGGCCCAGCAGGCCTGCTCAATCACGCGCTGCTCGGCAGCGGCCTCGTCGACCACCCGGTGATGTGGCTGTATCGCGAACACGGCGTGTTGCTCGGTTTGATCCAGACGGCGTTTCCGCTGGCCGTGCTGCCGTTGTCGAGCGCGATGCGCGCGGTTTCGAGCTCGTATGAAGAAGCCGCGGCCACGCTCGGCGCGACGCGTTGGCAAACGCTGCGTCATGTGTTGCTGCCGCTCGCCATGCCGGGACTCGTGTCCGGCGCCCTGCTCGTGTTTGCGTATAACGCCAGCGCCTTCGCCGTGCCCCTGCTGCTCGGCGGACGCCGCGTGCCGATGCTCGCCGTGCTGGTCCACGACCAGGTCGCGCCCTTGCTTAACTGGCCCGCCGCATCCGCATCGGGCGTCGTATTGATGGTCGCGACGCTCACCGTGATGGCACTGTCGCAGCGCCTCGTGCGCCGTACACAACGTCTCGCCGAGGAGCCTCACGCATGAGCACGCCGATCCAGACTCCCCTGGCACGCCCACCGCGCCTGCCGCGTTTGCCGCGTTTGCCGACCACCATGCCCGGCCAGCTCGGCAAGGCCACCGCGCTGCTCGCCGCCATCGTGCTGTTTCTCGCCGCGCTGCCGATCCTGACGATGATCACGATGTCGTTCAGCGCCGCCGACACGCTCGAATTCCCGCCGCACGCCTACGGCCTGCACTGGTATCGCGCGGCGTGGCACAGCTTCGTCTCGCCGGACGCGAGCGACTCCCTCTCGATGGGCGCCGCGCTCAGCACGAGCCTGATCGTCGCGCTCTCGACGATGGTCATCGCCACGCTCGTCTCGGTGCCCGCCGCCTACGCGCTGAGCCGCTACCGTTTTCGCGGCAAGCCCGCGGTCGAACAACTGGTGGCGTTGCCGCTCGTCTATCCGCTGGTGATGCTCGGCCTGTCGCTCTTGCTGGTGTTCAACGTGCTGCCGATCGAACTCGGCGTATTCCGCCTGATCATCGCGCACGTGATTCTGGCGCTGCCTTTCACCGTAAAAAATTGCGCGGCGTCGGTGGCCTCGATCGGCCCGGAGTTCGAGGAAGCCGCCTGCGTGATGGGCGCGAGCCCAAGCCGCGCGCTGATCGACGTGATCCTGCCGCTCATGCGCCCCGGCATTCTCGCCGGCATGCTGTTCGCGTTCATCGTCTCGTTCAATGAATTCACGGTGACGTTCTTCCTGTACGGCATCGACACGATGACGCTGCCGGTGTGGCTCTACAGCCGCACGGTGTCGTCGCTCGATCCGACCGTGTTCTGTTTCGCCGTATTCATCGTCGCGATCGACTTCGCGCTGATCTGGCTGCTCGAAAAGCTGATCGGCGACGAAGGGGTGGCGCTTTGACCGCCTTTTCGATTCACGCTGCGCTGACGCCTTTTTGCTGGAGCATTCGATGACCCATCTGACTTTGCAGGCCGTGACCAAGCGCTTCAACGCGGCCTATGCCGTCGACAGCGTCGATCTGAGCGTGCCCGACGGCAAGCTGGTGTGCTTTCTCGGGCCGTCCGGCTGCGGCAAGACCACGCTCTTGCGGATGATCGCCGGGCTGGAAACGCCGAGCTCGGGCAGCATCAATTTTGCCGGCCGCGACATTACGCATCTGCCTGCGAACCAGCGCGACTTCGGCATGGTGTTTCAGTCGCTCGCACTGTTTCCGCATATGACGGTGGCGCAGAACGTCGCGTATCCGCTCAAGCTGCGCAAGACCGCGAAAGACGCGCAAGCGCGCCGCGTCGCCGAATTGCTGGAACTGATCCAGTTGCCGCACATGGCGAACCGGCCGGTCACGCAACTCTCCGGCGGCCAGCGGCAACGCGTGGCAATTGCCCGCGCGATCGCCTCGCAACCGAAACTGCTGCTGCTCGACGAACCGCTCTCCGCGCTCGACGCCAAACTGCGCGAAGCGATGCAGGTCGAGATCCGCCTGCTGCAACAGCGTCTCGGCATCACGACGATCATGGTCACGCACGATCAGCGCGAAGCGATGACGATGGCCGACGAAATCGTGGTGATGGAAAAAGGCCGGATTGCGCAAGTCGGCAAGCCGCTTGATATTTATCGCGATCCGGTCAGCGAATTCGTCGCGGACTTCATCGGCCTCGGCAACATCCTGCCGGTCAGCTACGACGGCGCGGGCGGCGTCAGTCTGCCGGGCGGAAGACGCATTGCGGTTACGCAACCGGCGCGGATGCCGGAGTCCAGCAGCGATATCCGTCTGCTGATCCGGCCGGAAGACGTGTGCGTCAAAACAGCGTCCGGCGATGCCGGGCAGAACCGGCTCGCGGGCACGGTGACTTTTATCCGTGACGTGGGGGCGTCTCTGGAAGCCACGATCGATTGCGCAGGATTCACCCTGACTGCCGCGACCACACCGCGCGAAACGCCGGGGCTGACGCTCGGCATGCCGGTGTTCGCGGAATTGCCACCGCACGCGTGCAAACTGATCGCCGCCCGTGCGGCGCATTGAAACGTATCGCTGAGGCAAGGCACCGAAACGCGTCGCTGAAGCGTTCACTGAAACCCATTCCAATACCGAGTTTTCGACAGAGGAAAGACCATGAATCAGCCCCAAGTTGCCCAATCAAACGCACGCCGCGTCTTCGCCACCCTCGCCGCGACGCTCGCCTTCACCGGCCTCGGCGCACTGTGCGCCTTTTCGTCGGCCGCGCATGCGGACGCGCTCGACAACATCGCCAAGTCCGGCACGGTACGGATCGGCGTATTCGAGGACTACCCACCCTTCGGCTCGATCGGCGCGGACATGAAGCCGATGGGCTACGACATCGACGTCGCCAATCTGATCGGCAAGGCGCTCAACGCAAAGGTCGAGCTCGTGCAGGTGACCGGCGACAATCGCATGGCCTACCTCGCCGACCACAAGGCTGACATGCTGCTTTCAGTCGGCCAGACCCCGGAACGCGAAAAGGTGATCGACTTCTCGCAGCCCTACGCGCCCTACTATCTAGCCGTCTTCGGCCCGAAAACGCTGCCCGTGAAGAACGCCGCCGACCTCGCCGGCAAGTCGATTTCGGTCGCGCGCGGCACGCTGGAAGACCTGAGCGTCAGCAAGATCGCGCCCCCCAGCGCGACCATCAAAAGATTCGACGATCCTAACGGCGCAATTTCGGCGTTTCTTTCTGGTCAGGTACAGTTGATGGTAGTCGGCAACGACGTCGGCGCAACCATTCTCGCGCGTCATCCGGCGAACGATCCCGAGCAGAAGTTCTCGCTGTTCAGCTCGCCGGATCACGTCGGTTTGAACAAGAACGAGCCGCGTCTGAAGCAGAAAGTCGACGAAACGATTGCCAAGGCCCGCAAGGACGGCACCATGAACGCGATTTCGCAGAAATGGCTGCGTGCGCCGCTGCCGGCCGACCTCTGAACCTTTATTGCGCGGACCGGCCAGGCCGGCCCGCGCCGGAGTTTGACCACACGATGAGCGCCACGCTATGACCTATGCGTTCGATTTCAGCGGCTTCGGCCTGTATGCGGGGCTGCTTGCGCGCGGCGTCGCCGTCACGCTGGGGCTGACCGCCGTGTCCACCCTGCTCGGCGGTCTCGTCGGCATTGGTGGCGCAAGCATTGCGGTGGCCGGGCCGAAGTGGGCGCGCTGGGTGGTCGCGACTTACGTCGAGTTGATCCGCAATACGCCCTTCATCGTGCAGTTGTTCTTCATCTTTTTTGGCTTGCCGAGCCTCGGTATTCATATCGACGAGGTGCAGGCCGCGATTCTGGCGATGACCGTCAATCTCGGCGCGTACGCGATCGAAATCGTGCGCGCCGGTATCGACTCGATCCCGCGCGGTCAGGTGCAGGCGGCGCAGGCGCTCGGCCTGCATGGAAGGCAGGTGTTTCGCTACGTCGTGCTGCCGCAGGCGGTCGCCAACGTGTTTCCCGCGCTGCTGAGCCAGGTGCTGATCGTGATGCTCGGCTCGGCGGTGGTCTCGCAGATCTCGGTGCCCGATCTGACCTATGCGGCCAACTTCATCCAGTCACGCAATTTCCGCTCGTTCGAGAGCTACGTGATCATCACCGCGACCTATCTGGTGTTGTCGATCGTGTTGCGGCAACTCATGAACCGGCTCGGCCGTGGCCTCTTCGCGGGCCGCGTAGCTCGCGGCGGCAGCAGCGACAGCGCGCCGCGTAACTGGCGCACCCGACTGATGTGGCGCGCCGCCCGCACTCTGCCGACGGAGCGTTGATCATGGTCGAATTCACGCTGTGGGACATCGCCCGCAATCTGTTACTCGCCGCCCGCTGGACGGTGTTGTTGTCGCTGATCGCGTTTGTCGGCGGTGGCGTTGTCGGGCTGATCCTGCTCGCCATGCGCGTGTCGCCGTTGCCTTGGCTGCGGCGAATCGTTGTGGTGTATGTGGAAGTGTTTCAGGGCACGCCCTTGCTGATGCAGTTGTTTCTGGCGTTCTTCGGCCTGCCGTTGCTGGGTGTCGATGTGTCGCCCTGGGTTGCGGCAGCCGTCACGCTGACGCTTTATACCAGCGCGTATCTGGTCGATATCTGGCGCGGTTGCGTGGAAGCCGTGCCGCGTGGTCAATGGGCTGCGGGCGCGAGTCTGGGCATGACGTTCAGCCAGCAACTGCGCTACATCATCTGGCCGCAGGCGCTGAAGATCGCTGTGGCGCCGACGGTCGGCTTCCTCGTGCAGGTGGTGAAGAGCACGGCGCTCGCGTCGATCATCGGCTTCACGGAATTGACCAAGACCGGCACGATGATCACCAACGCCGCATTCCGCCCGTTCCCGATCTACGGCATGGTCGCGATGATTTACTTCGCGATGTGTTTCCCGTTGACGTGGTATGCGCGCGTGCTGGAGAAGCGGCAAAAGGTGGGGCAGCACCGATAACGCTTTCCGCGGGTCCATAAAAAAGCGGCAACCGTTTTGCACGGTTGCCGCTTTTTTCGTTGTCAGCCCGGTGCGTCTATCGAGCCGCCTGGGTCGACTTCCGCAACTTCGCCACGTCGCCCGCCGTGACAGCCGAACCACCGTTATTCCACCCGGCCCGCACGAAGGTCAGCACGTCGGCGATCTGCTGGTCGTTGAGCACCGGCGCGTACTTCGGCATCGGATACGGCGCGGGAATACCGCCGATCACCAGGTCCTCCGTGCCGTTCAGCGTCACGTTGATCAGCGAGGACGGATCCTTCTCCAGCACGTTCGGATTGCCGGCCAACGGCGCGAGCATCGGCGCAAAGCCGCGTCCATCGACACCATGGCAGTGCATGCAATACGCCGTATAAACACGCGCACCGGCATCGTTCGCGGGACGGTTCAGCGATACTTTCGTCGCTTGTGGATCGTACGCATAAGGCGGTGCGCCACTGCCGCCCGCCGGCGGTAGCGACTTCAGGTACGTCGACATCGCGGCTATGTCGGTGTCGTTCATGCCCTGCGTGCTGTTGTTGATCACACTGGTCATCGAACCGAATGCCGACGCATGGCGATTGGCGCCGGTCTTCAGGAACGCCTGCAGATCCTGATCGTTCCAGCGACCCAGGCCGACGTTGTGCTCGCCCGTCAGGTTCGCGGCGAACCAGCCGTCGAGCACGCCGCCCGTCAGGAACGCGTTGCCGCTTTCATCCAGCGCCTTTTCCTGGAACGCGACGCCGCGCGGCGTATGACACGAGCCGCAATGCCCCAGCCCCTGAATCAGATACGCGCCACGATTCCACGCGACATCCTTGCCCGGCTTGTCCTGATAGGCGCCCTTCTCCAGGAACACCATGTTCCAGAACTTCAACGGCCAGCGCATGTTCAAGGGCCATTTGATGTCCGGCTCGCGATTCGCCTGCAGCACCGGCGCGACGCCGCTCATGAAGTACGCGTACAGCGCTTTCATGTCGTCGTCGTTGACCTTTGCATACGACGGATACGGCATCGCCGGATACAGGTTGTGCCCGTCTTTCGCGACGCCTTCGCGCATCGCCTTCGCAAAGTCCTCTTCCGTGTAATTGCCGATGCCGGTTTGCTGATCCGGCGTGATGTTGGTGGTGTAGATCTGGCCCATCGGCGTGGTCATCGGCAGGCCGCCCGCGAACGGTTTGCCCTTCGGCGCCGTATGACAAGCGACGCAATCGCCAACCTTCGCCAGATAGGCGCCGCGCTGCACCAGCGCCTGATCCGCGGCTTGCGCCGGAACTTCCGTGAGGAACGGTAACGCCATACACAGCGCAGCACCGAAACCCTTCAGTGTGTTTTTCATGTTGGGCTCCAGTCAGGCGGTTTGTAGTTGACTACCGACGGGCAATTGCCGCAGCCGCTTGCCGGTGGCCGCAAAAATCGCATTCGTCAGAGCCGGCGCGAGCGCCGCCGTCCCCGGCTCGCCGATGCCGCCAGGCGCCTCGCTGCTCTTCACGATATGCACCTCGATCGGCGGTGCCTGATCGATGCGCAGCATCCGGTAGTCGGTGAAGTTGTTCTGCTCGACTCGACCGTCCTTGATCGTGATTTCGCTGTAAAGCGCCGCCGTGATGCCGAAGATGATGCCGCCCTGTACTTGCGCTTCGATCGTGTTCGGATTCACCACCATCCCGCAATCAACCGCACACACGACCCGCTTGACGGCCACCTCGCCCTGATCGACCGCAACGTCGACCACCATCGAAAAGAAGCTGCCGAACGCGTGCATCACCGACACGCCGCGCCCCTGGCCCTTCGGCACCGCGCTGCCCCAGTTCGCCGCCTGCGTAGCGGTATTGAGCACGTTCAACGCACGCGGCGTTTTGCCCAGCAGATCCTGGCGGTATTTCACCGGATCGATTTTCGCCTGCGTGGCGAGTTCGTCGATGAAACTCTCGACCACGAAGGTGCCGCGCGTCGGCCCCACGCCACGCCAGAATGCAGTCGGCACCGCATGCGGTTCCTGGCGCACATAGTCGACCAACTGATTCGGCAGGTCGTACGGCAGGTCCGAGGCGACTTCCACCGCATCCGGGTCGACACCATTCTTGAACGCGGGCGGCGCGAAACGCGCCAGGATCGACGAGCCGACAATCCGATGCTGCCATGCGATCGGCTTGCCGTTCGCGTCGAGGCCGGCGGAAATCTTGTCGTAGTAATACGGCCGGTACATGTCGTGCTGGATGTCTTCTTCACGCGTCCACACGACCTTCACGGGCGTCGACACCTGTTTGCCGATCTTGACCGCCTGCGTGACCATGTCGAACTCGAGCCGCCGGCCAAAGCCGCCGCCGATCAGATGGTTGTGCACGACAATCTTGTCCGCGGGCAAGCCGGTGACGGCAACCGCGGCGTCCACCACCCGCGTCGGCACCTGCGAGCCGAGCCAGATATCACAACCGTCGGGCCGCACGTGTACCGTGCAGTTGATCGGCTCCATCGTGGCGTGCGCGAGGAACGGCTGCTGATACACGGCGTCGACGCGCGTTTTCGCGTTTGAAAACGCGTTGTTCACGTCGCCGTCTTTACGCGCCACCGCACCGTTTCGCTGCGCGGCATTGGCGAGATCGTCGACGATCTGCTTCATCCCGATCTGCGCGCCCGCGCCTTCGTTCCATTTGATATCCAGCGCCTGCAAACCGCGTTTGGCGGCCCACGTGTGATCGCCGATCACTGCGACCGCGTTATCGACTTTGACGACCTGGCGCACGCCGGGAATCTTCTTCGCGTTGGTATCGTCGACGCTCGCGAGCGTGCCACCGAACACCGGGCAGTTCGCGATGGCCGCGTAGACCATGTCCGGCACGCGCACGTCCAGTCCGAACATGGCGGTGCCGTCGACCTTCTCGGGCGAATCGAGGCGCTTCACCGCGGTGCCGATCAGCTTGAAGTCTTTCGGGTCTTTCAACTTGACGTTCTGCGGCGCAGGCAATTTGGCGGCCGCTGTCACCAACTGGCCGTAGCCAATGCTGCGATTGCTCGCCACATGAATCACCTGACCGGCTTCTGCATGACAGCTTGCCGGATCGACTTGCCATTGCTGCGCGGCGGCGCTGATCAGCACCGTGCGCGCGGTCGCGCCAGCCCGGCGCATCGGCTCCCATGCATAGCGGATCGACGTCGAGCCGCCGGTGAGCTGGCCGCCGAGCAGCGGATCCATGAAGAGCTTTTCGTTCGGCGGTGCATGGTCGAGCGTGACCGAATCGAGCGGCACTTCGAGCTCTTCGGCGATCAGCATCGGGATCGACGTGTAGACGCCTTGCCCCATTTCGACCTTCGGAATCACCAGCGTGACCTTGCCCGCTGTGTCGATCTGGATGAACGCGTTCGGCGCGAACACGCCGCTCTGTGGCGCTTCATCCCCATCGCCGCCGATCACTGATTTGCCGGCTTTCTGGTCCTGACTGACGGCCGACATGCTGAAGCCGAGCAGCAAGCCTCCGCCGGTTGCCGCGCCTACCGTGACGCCAAATTTGAGGAAGGTGCGGCGCGAGATGCCACCCTTCGACGACTGCGCGCCGTTTTGTGAATCGAGCAATCCCTGGGACATGTCAAGCCCCCTTCGCGGCTTGCTTGATCGCCGCGCGGATGCGGTTGTACGTCCCACAGCGGCAAATGTTGCCGGCCATGGCGGCGTCGATATCCGCATCGGTTGGATTGGGGTTGCTCGCGATCAGCGAGGCCGCCGACATCACCTGCCCCGACTGACAGTAGCCGCATTGCACGACGTCGAGCTGACGCCATGCCTGCTGCACCTTCTGCCCGGCCGGCGTGCTGCCGACCGCTTCGATGGTGGTGATTTTCTTGTCGCCCACAGCCGCCGCCGGCAGCACGCACGAGCGCGCCGCGACGCCATCGAGATGCACGGTGCATGCGCCGCATTGCGCGATGCCGCAACCGAACTTGGTGCCGGTCAAGCCGACGAGATCGCGCAACACCCACAAGAGGGGCATGTCAGGCGGTGCGTCGACGGTATGCGTCTGGCCGTTGATGTTGAACGTTGTCATGGGCGGCTCCGGGTGGGGTTTATTGTTTGTCAGGCGGATGTTTAGACAGAGACGTCGAACCAAAACGCAAAGACTTGCCGGGTTTATTCGACACGCCGTGCTAATACGCGATGCGGCTGCGGTTCAATGCGTACAGGAGATGATGCGCAGCGCGAGTGCACTGGAAGAGACCTGGAAATTGTAGCCGTGGATAAAGAAGTTCGCAGACAGGGTGCACATGTCCGCAGCGTGTCCACGCATTGAGAAAGACGCAGCCGCGGCCCCTGCCGCAAGTGAAACGAGATTTAAATCAATGCGTTACCATTGCGACACCGGCTTGATCTGATGCGCTTCGCGTGCGCGCATCAATCTTATTTATTGATGCATCTTCGAGCGATTTTGTTAGCATGGATCTGGCTTGACCCGATCGCCCGGCTTGATCCGGCATGACTATCCGAAGGAGCGGCAAGATGAACGACCAGCAATGCATTCAATTCCTCTCGGAAATTCGCAAACCGCTACTGGCGCTGCATAAGTCGATTCTCGATCACGAGCGCGCGTCGTACGAAAAGGAATTCGGCCCCGTGACCCCGGCGGCCTTCCTGCAGGTGCTCATCAACGGCTCTGCGTTCCGCTGGCTCACGCCGCTCTCCACGGTGATCGCCAACGTCGACGAAATTCTCGACGACAAGGAGGCGGACGCCGCCGATCGGCTCGCCGCAGCCGAAGCCGTCTCTGGCCTCTTTTCACCCGACCAGCCCAACAACGCATTCCTGCCGCGCTACTTGCCGCTCCTGCAAGCCGACCCGGCGATCCTGCATCACCACGGCCAGGTTTCGCAATTGCTGCGCGGCGCTGAAGCGAAATAGCCGGTGGCGCGTCACTTCACCGGGGCTTCGTTGGCGTTAGCCAGAGCTGGTCGCCGTGGTGGAGTGCGGCAGTGCCGCATCCGGTATTGATTGAGCCTTCGGCTCCCGAATTTGCTCACCATTGCCACGCGCACATTTTGGTTGATCACGCGTCGTTTCGTTGAATACCGAATCGACGCGTCCTCGACGATTACCAGGCTTCCCGAATCCAGCCAACACAAAAATACCTTGTTTCAAGGTGATTTATGCTCGTTTCGTAACAGTGCGCTGTGTCAGCACCACGCACCGATCGATCCGGCGACGCCGTGAGTCAGAGTCTTTTGAATTTGCCTGGCTTTGCCGACTAAAACAAAGGTGAGCTTTTGCGGGAGGTACCCGGAGGATGCTGCGAAAAGCCGGTCAGCGCGCTTCGGAGCACCCTGCTAAGGTAAGCAGACTTTCTCGTGACGCTCATCACCATGCAAAACTGGCTGCTTCCCGAAAGCTATACGTTCCGTGATCAAACCGTGCGTTTTCGCGTGACCGGCAACGGCCCGCCGCTGGTGCTGGTTCATGGCACACCGTTTTCTTCGTATGTGTGGCATCGCATCGCCCCGCATCTCGCGCAAGTTCGCACCGTGTATTACTACGATCTGCTTGGCTACGGCCAATCCGAGCAACGCGACGCTCAGGATGTCTCGCTCGGCGTGCAGAACGTGCTGCTGGCGGAATTGCTCGCGCATTGGCAACTGACGAATCCGGACATCATCGCGCACGATTTCGGCGGCGCGACTTCCTTGCGCGCGCATCTCATTGACGGGTGCGACTATCGCAGCCTGACGCTGATCGATCCGGTCGCCGTCGCACCATGGGGGTCGCCGTTCGTGCAGCACGTGCGCGAACACGGCGCAGCCTTCGCCGGGCTGCCGCCGTATATCCACGAAGCGGTCGTGAAGGCATACGTGCGTGGCGCCATCGCTCGCGACATTCCGGACGAGGAACTCGCGCCTTATGTAACACCGTGGCTCGGCGCAATGGGACAAGCCGCGTTCTACCGCCAGATCGCCCAAATGGATCAGCGCTATACCGACGCGGTCGAAACACGTTATCCGCAGATGCGTTGCCCGACGCAAATCCTGTGGGGCGAAGACGACCAGTGGATTCCACTCGAACGCGGCCGGCAACTGGCGGCGGTCATACCCGAGGCGCGCTTTCAGGCAGTGCCCAAGGCCGGTCATCTGGTGCAGGAAGATGCACCCGAAGCGATCGTCGCAGCGGCGCTGCGCTGGTTCGATTGAAGGAAGGCGCGTTACCGGTAGCCGATCTGATCTGCCCTGTAGTCGAACCGGATGCGAGGATGTGACAAAGCAGCGATACCGGCAAATGACTAACCGGGATCGCTGCTTGTTTGGTATTGGCGAAAAATCGTCGGCTAATTCCTAGGCTCGCCTAGCCGCGGCCTTGCGGCAAATACGGCATCGGATCGATCGGCTTGCCGTCGCGGCGCAACTCGAAGCCGACCGAGACGCGCGAGTTGTTCTCATCGCCCATCTCGGCAATCTGCTGGCCTTGCCGCACGATGTCGCCGATTTTGACCAGTAGCTTGCGGTTATGCGAGTACGCGGTCAAAAAGTCCTTGTTGTGCTGAACGATGATCAGACTGCCGTAGCTGTTCAAACCGGTGCCGGCGTACATTACCTTGCCGTCGGCCGCGGCCCGCACCGGATCGCCGGCCTTGCCGCCGATTTCGATGCCGCGTGTTTCGCCCGGCTGGAATGCTTCGACTACACGGCCACCTGCAGGCCATGCCAGCGATACGCCGTTTGCATGCCGGGAGGTTTGCTGCGCGACTTCGCGTGCCTCGGCGGCGCTGGGCGCGGGTGATGGCGTGGCGGACTGCGCCGTTGCCTGCGACGTGGTTGCCGCCGGCGCCTGCTGCGCGGCAAGCGGAACAGCCGGCGCGGCGGCTGCCGCGTTTGCTGCCGCATTGGCCGAATTAACCGCCCGTACCGTTTCCGGCGAAGCGACGTGCAGCACCTGCCCGAGCTTCAACCGCGAGGAGGGCTTGAGGCCATTCCACGCCTGCAACTGCCTGACACTGCAATGATGATGCTGCGCGATGCGTGCCAACGTGTCGCCACGCTTGACGCGATACACCAACGGCGGCGATTTTTTAAGCGGCGTGCCGTCGTCGGCGGCTGGCTTGACCGACGAACCTGCGAGCGCATCAGAAGCCGGCGCTGCAGCCGCAGCCGGCACACCGGACGCAGCCGACGCGTCCGATGCCGCGCCGTTTTGCGCACCCTGCTGCCCCACATTCGCACAACCGCTGACCGCCAGCGCGACCCACACGCCGGCCAGACTGGCCATCATTGTTCTGTCGAAACGCTTTCCCAACATGTTCGACTCCTGCTTTTTATTGGCGAGCCGGATGCGGCCCTGTCGCGTGCGATGCGCGCGTTCTGACGAAGCGCTGCTTTCTGTCGCGACACAGCGAGGCCGCCTCGTGCGGCGCCCATCCGTGCCCTGCCGTCCAACCCAAGCCCTTTCGCTTCACCGGATGCCGGATGCCCGGACGCCCAAAAACAGCCGATCTTCCGCGAAAAGGGCCAGATTGCCGATTAAAATTCACGCGGAATTGTAAAGTGCATTTTGCAAAAAACGTCCCGGCTCACACAAACAGATACAAACCTTACTCACGGTGTTGCAGACACGGTTGCATCCGCAACCAGTCCGGCGCCGCATGTCCTGGAGCCTCCGCTGCTCGGTGCTGGTCCAGTGGCATCAGCCGGCACATCAGGTCCGTCCGCGCCGCACGCGCGGTGTCGGCCTGGTGTCTCTACGCGCATGATCGCGAAGACCCGCAAACGGCTGCGTCGCCCGACGACCGGACGATAACGTTTGCTTATCGGCAGAACACTGCGAAAACTTGAATTGCCGGTACGCGAGACGAGGAGCCAAGGGGAAATGCGCAGGCGAGCGGACGGACAGGCGTGCGCCCGCCCGGCTCGCAGCGACTGGCCTGGCCTAGCTGTAGGTATGACCTTGATACAGCACGTAGCCGACCGGATGATGCGTGAAGTGCAGCACCGGCAGAACAGGGTTGTTGTTGTCGGCGGTGGGATAGGCGCTGGCTTCGGCGATGTATTCGCCTTGCGCCTCGATTGGCTGCCCGGCCTGCAGACCGGGGATTGCCTGCGCGAGCCCTTCGCTGTCGCCGTAGCGCACGGCAACGAATACTTCGGTACCGACCAGGTTCTGCGTGCCGCCTTCGAACTTCACGACCTTGTCGATCCTGATGACGAATTGCTGGTGATCGGCGGCGTGGTGGAATTCCGGGCTGAGGAACACCTTGCTGATCGTACCCTGTACGCAAGCCAGCGGTGCACCCACCGAATGAGGGTCACTATGATGAGGAAGAATCTGCGTGGCGAGATGACTCATGAAGTCTCCGTGAAGGACATCGGACCGGTCTACGGCGAAACGTACGGCGCGCCGCCGGACGGCAACGGCGCGATACCGTTTGAGCAGACCATTACGCGTGAGTTCATTGCGCGCCGTTCACGCTTCAACGCAACGCCTTCACCGCATCGGCCGTTACGTCGGCGGGTTGGCCGCCGTACGTCGCGCGCAGATAATTCGCGAGCTGCGCGAGTTCCGTGTCGCTGAGTTGCGTGGCGAAGCCCGGCATCTCCTGCATCCGCTCGAGGCCCGGGAAATCCTGAGCGCCGATGCCGTCGAGCATCGCCACGATCAGGTTGTGCGCATCGCCTTGACGCACTGTCGAGTTGCCGTGCATCGGCACCGCGACGTGCGGCTTGCCTTCGCCGCTCAGCCCGTGACAGCCCGCACACACCGCGAGATACACATTGCGCCCGGCCTCGAGTTGCGCGGCATCGGCGGAGACCGATTGCAATGGTTGCGGCGCCAGCGCCTGGTCACCAAGCAGATAGGTCGACATCGCGCGCAGATCGTCATGCGTCATGTACTGACTGCTCAGATGCACGACCGGATACATCTCGCCGAAAGCCGAGCCTTGCGGCGAGATGCCCGTCGCGAAGAACGTCTGCAGGTCCGCGGCCGTCCAGCCGCGCGCCGCCAAACCATGCGGCGTGATGTCCGGTGCGGCGATCCTGCCGAGCGCCGCGCCCGTCAGCGGCCTGGCGCCGTCGAGCTGACCGAACTTGCCGCGCGGTGTATGACATTCGGCGCAATGGCCGAGTGCGCTCGCCAGATAGCGTCCGCGATTCCAGTCGGCGGACTGCCCTTTAGATGCGTCCGGCAACGTGTCCTTCAGGAACACCCAGTTCCAGAAACGCACGCCAAAACGCATGTTGAACGGGAACGACAACTCGGGCTCGTGGTTCGCCACGGCCGCCGGCTTCTGCGCCATTAGATACGCGTAGATCGCATCGCTATCCGCGCGCGACAGTTGGCGGTAGGACGTGTACGGCATGGCCGGATACAACTGCTTCGTCGGCGTGACGCCATCGTGCAGCGCCCTGTACAGATCGTCCGCGCTCCAGTTGCCGATGCCGTGGTCCTTGTCCGGCGTGATGTTGGTGCCATAGAAGGTGCCGAATGGCGAGGCCAGCTTCACGCCACCGGCGAACGGCGCGCCATCCGACGTGGTGTGGCAGGCGGCGCAATCTGCGGCTTTCACGAGGTAACGGCCGCGCGCGAGCGGATCGGCCGCGGTGGATTGCGGTCCCATTGCGGCAGCGGCCCGCATCGCTGCGGCGGAGTCGTCGTGTTTACCGCAGGCACTTAGCAAAGCTGCCGTGCCGAGCAGCAGCAACGCGCGGCGCACGTTCATCAAGGGAGTCATCATGCCGCGTCCTTTACAAGGCCTGGCGTGGTCATCACAACCTCCTTCACGGCTTCGTAATAGCGCACGTAGCCCGTGCAACGGCAGATATGGTCGTTCAGCGCCTCGGTGATGGTTTGCTCGACCTTGTCTTTAGCAATCGGCTGACGCTTCAGACGTTCGATCAGCACGGTCGCCGCATTGACGAAACCGGGCGTACAGTAGCCGCACTGAAAACTGAAGTGTTCGAGAAACTTCTGCTGGATCGGCGACAGTTCGACGACCTCGCCTGCTTCGTTGCGCTTCGCGTGGCCTTCGATCGTGCGGATGGTTTTGCCGTGGAAAAAATTCGCGCCCGTGATGCAGGTGCGCACTTCTTCGCTGGTGCCGTCCGGCTTGTCGACGATCACGACGCACGCGTGGCAGATGCCCTGGCCGCAGCCGAGGCGCGAGCCGGTCAGGTGCAGAGACTCGTGCAGGAAGTCGATCATCATCAGACCGGCGGGCACGTCGGTCGGGCCGACGATCTCGCTGTTCACCTTGACCGACAGCGGCAGCGTGCGGAAATGCGTCAACGGACGCTCGACCACCGTTGCGGCCGGCGCGCCGGCCGCAACGCCCGAGGCACCGGAAGCACCGGAAGCACCTGAAGCACCTGAAGCACCTGAAGCACCTGAAGCAGTGTGCGCGGCAGCAGCGCCCGAGGGACCGGAGACCGCAGTAGCAGCGGCGGAAGCGGAAGCGCCAGAAACGGTGCCCGAGGCAACGGCGGCGCTCGCAGCATTAGCGGGAGTTTGAGTGGGGGCCGTCATGCGAGCACCTCCTGAATACGTTGCGGGGTGACCGGCAGGTCGGTAAAGCGATGGCCGATCGCGTGCGCGATACCGTTCACGATGGCGCCGACCACCGGAATCATCACCACTTCGGCGATGCCCTTCGGCGGATCGGTCTCAGTGAGGGGTGGCAACACTTCACCGGTCTGGGTCCAGACGGCGACATCCGTCGCACGCGGCAAGTGGTAGCGATTGAAGTTCCAGGTGCCGTTGCCAGGACCGTCTTCATAGAGCGGCAGATACTCGTGCAATGCGTGACCGATGCCCATCGCAAGGCCTCCTTGCAACTGGCCCGACACAAGTTGCGGCGAGATCTGATTGCCGCACTCCATGATCGAGTGATGGGCAAGCAAGTCCACTTTGCCGCTCGCTTCATGCACCGACAACTCGACCAGCGTGCCGACCGCGCTGTAATACGTCACGGCCGCGTTGTTACGCTGAACCGGCGGAATGAACACGCGCTGACGATCAAGCACGCGATAGTGGTTCGGCGTGATTTGCAGTTTCTTTTTATCGGCCGAAGCGTTGTCGCCATATCGAAGCGCAAGCCCATCGAGCGGCAGACGCTCGACAGTGCCGTCGATCTCGAAGTCCGACTCGGTCCATTGCCAGCGATTGAACACGTGCACGGTCGCACCGGTGACCAGACCCAATTCGTGTGCCTTCTTCGCGAGCTGTTCGAACGGCAGTGCTTCGAGCCCCGCCGCCGAAAGCTTGCCGTCGACCCAACGCGCGTCCTCGATGCGCACCACCAGCGGCGCGGCTTGACCACCGCCGCCACCCTGGCTCCAGATCGCCATGGCCGCCGGCCACAAGCCGTGCGCGAAGACGACGCGTGCCGCTTCGCGCGTGCTGTGCGTGAAATAGAACGCCGAATTCGTCGCACTCGACGGCGACGCATAACCCGGCGACCAACGGGGATTCGCGGCCAGCTTGTCCTGGTCCGCTTGCGACATCATGTACGGATCGCCGCTCGTGACGACCGGCAGATCGGGCCAATCGGTGATCGCGACATGCACGTCGGTGGCCGGCTTGCCGAGCCACTTCGCGACCGCGATCGCCTGCGAGGTCGACATGCCGGTACCGATTTCGGCCGCCGTGTGTTGCAGGCCGATCTTGCCGTCGGCGCTGAACTCGACCTTGGCGAACGAGGTTTCCGCGCCCGTGCCGAAGTCCTTTTGCACACACGCAAAGCCAACGCCATAACGCTTGCCCGGATGAGCGGCTTCGAACTCGGCCTTGCGCTTTGCGCGATTCACCCACAGCGGATGAGCCTTCGCTTTCTGCAATACGTCGTCGACACGAATCGCGCCGGCGGGCACCGCGCCCTGGGTGTTCTTCATGCCCGAACGCAGCGCGTTCTTCAGGCGGAAATCGATCGGATCGAGATTCAGTTGCGCGGCGATTTCGTCGACCATCATCTCCGTCGCGGCCATGCTTTGCAGCGTGCCGTAACCGCGTGCCGAACCGGCGTCGATCGCGCGCGAGGCGATCGCCACCGCCGAGAGATCGTTCTTCGGGAAGTAGTAGATCGATTGCGCAGCCGTCGCGCCGACCATCGCCACCGACGGCGAGAAATTGCAGCGACCGCCTCCATCGGCTTCCATCGCGGCCTTGAACGATTGCATCATGCCGGTGTTCTTATCGACGGCGATCCGGTAGTTCATCTTGAACGCATGGCGTTTCAACGACGTCTGGAACTGCTCGTAGCGATCGTTCGCAAGACGCACCGGGCGGCCGTCCGCATACATCGCGCAGACGAGGCCGTAGAACGGCACGTTGAAGTGATCCTTCGAACCGTAGCCCACCGTGTAGCACGGGTGAATGAACAGATTCTTCACCGGGAACGCGCACTTCGCGACCATGCCGGCGGCGCTGTCGGCGACTTCAGACGGCGCCTGGGTCGGCACGACCATGTGCAGCGATTGCGTCGCCGCGTCGTACCAGCAGTTCGCGTTGTCCGGTTCGAGCGCGGCGGTGTCGATCGACTGCGTGTTGTACTCGCGCTCCATGACGAGCCAGTCCGCCGACGGATGATCCAGCTCCTGCTGGATCTGGCCGGCGTGGAACATGCCCTGCTCGTCGAGCTTGCCGTGTTCGACGCCGTCCGGCCACACCGGCTTGTGCTTGCGCATCATGCTCGGGAACACCGGTGCGTCTTTCAGGCTGGAGAAGATATCGTCGTCATACGGCGTCTTGCCGCCGACGCGTACGAAGCGGAACGTGCCCCACGGATCGCGCTCGAGCGGCCCGGTTTTCGCGCCGTAACGGATGATCTGATCCTGGAACTTGAGCTTGTCTTTCGCGAAGCGAAAGCGCGCGAAGTCGTGATAAATCAGGATCGCGACCGCCTGGCCGAGATATGCGGGCGTCTTGCCCGGCGGCAGCAACATGTCGTCGCCGTAGAAGGCCGGGAAGATCAGGCCGTCGCGCGTCAGATCGGCCGCCGTGACCACACGGTCGGGCTTCAGTTCGTCGCCGAGCAGCGTCAGGTCGAAGCCTTCGTAGCTGCGGTCGGCTTGCGTCGTGCGCAGGATGAAGGCGTGCGATTGCTGCTGCGGCCAGTGCGGCATGTCGGTGGCGCGGATGTCTCGCGCGAACACTTTCGAGCCCGTCACTTTGGCGATACCGTCGATGCGGAATTTCGCCTGCCCATTGGCGGCGTCCCACTGAACCGGCGTCAGAATTTTGTCTTCGAATAACGCAGCAAATGCGCGGCTGCCCATCGGCGCGATATACACCGACACACCCGCCAACACGCTGGCCTTCAGAAAACTACGACGCGAAAGGTCGAGTTTCCCCATGGACATCTCCTTAAGTGAAAACAGCGGCAACTCGTGAGCAGGACGACCGTGAAAACGTCAGGTCTCGCGCGAAACGACGCGTGTGCTCGCGCGCGGCGAACCTACGCTGGACGGCGATAACCACGAGGGAGGTGTTCGAACCGCGGGCGCTTGCTTGAGCCCGGGCGTACCGGCGATGTGCAGTAGCCATCACTTCGGCTGCCGCAGTCGATCTGATTGACCTTGAACTACCGTGAGTTGCCTTTTCCCTGCCCTGCAGAGGGCCAAGGGCCGGGATTATCTCGCTGTTTAGACGCACGGTGCGTCATTTTTTGTCAGCTATCTCACAAATAACGTATTGGGTATGAATCGTTATAACAGTGGGTTTATTGCGCTGTTTGTTATCTGTCGAGGATCGGCGATGGCCGCTGTTTTGTCGCGAGCGTAACTTACTAAAACGTATTTAACTAAGCGCGCAAGATCGTGATCCCCAATGCTTCGAACGGCGCGGTAAGCACCTCTGGCGTATTCCGCTCGACGACGATCGTGCTGGCCGCCGACACGTCCGCGATCTTGTACGCCGATGCCGCATTGAGTTTTTCCGCCGACGCCAGCACCACGGTTTCCGCTGCATGTTCCGCGAGCGCGCGCTTCACGTAGGCCTCCTCCATATCGCCGGTGCTCAGGCCCGCTTGCGGATGCACACCCGTGACGCCCATGAAGTAGAAGTCGGCGCGAATGTGGCTGAGCGATTCGATAGCCGCCGCACCCACGTTGACCATTGAATGCCGGAACAGACGCCCACCGATCATGATGACCTCGAGCTCCGCGTGCTCGGCCAGTTCGACGGCGATGCTCGGGCTGTGCGTGACGATCGTCGCCCGCAAATCGCGCGGCAAGTGGCGCGCCAGTTGCACGGCAGTCGTGCCGCCGTCGATGAAGGCAATCTGCCCGCGCGCGATCATGCCCGCCGCCGCCCGGCCGATCGCCGCCTTCGATGCCGATTCGATGCGCTCGCGCCCGGCAAAATCCACTGCCGCCGGCGACGCCGGCAATGCGCCGCCATGCACGCGCTGGAGCTGCCCCTCGGCGGCGAGCTCGCGCAGATCGCGGCGGATCGTGTCCTCCGAGACGTCGAACTCGACGCTCAAGGTCCTGGCGATCACCTGGCCGTCACGCTTGAGCGCTTCAAGGATCAACTGTTTTCTTTGCGATGTGAGCACGGCGGGCGTCCCGAAAGCATTTTGGCAATTTGCACGAAATTTCTTGTTTTTGCACGATATTGCACGATACCATAAATTGCATGCGGTGCAGACCGCGTTTCCCAACGGAACAGGATACGAGCCATGAACGAAATCGCCGGGCGGGTGCGGATCGTCGACGTGAAAGTGCTATCGGACGACTGGTACGTGCTGAAGAAAACCACCTTCGACTACCAACGCGCGGACGGCAGCTGGCAGCGCCAGAGCCGCGAAACCTACGATCGCGGCAACGGCGCGACGCTATTGCTGTACGACCCGCGCCGCCGCACGGTGGTGCTGACGCGGCAATTCCGCCTGCCGGCGTTCGTCAACGGTCATCACGGTATGCTGATCGAGGCGCCAGCGGGCCTGCTGGAGGCCGCCTCACCCGAAGAGCGGATTCGCGCTGAAGTCGAAGAGGAAACCGGCTACCGCGTACGCGACGTGCGCAAGGTATTCGAAGCCTTCATGAGCCCGGGTTCGGTGACGGAAAAGCTGCACTTTTTCGTCGCTGAATATGATGCGGTGGTGAAAGTCGGCGCGGGCGGCGGCATTGCCGACGAAGGTGAAGATATCGAGGTGCTGGAACTGGCGGTGGACGAAGCGCTGGCAATGGTCGAACGCGGCGAGATCGCCGACGGGAAGACGATCATGCTGTTGCAGTACGCAAAGTTGAATCTGTTCGGCGCGTAAGTGTTGGCTCGCAGGTCGTTCGGCGAGATCGACGGCGGCGGCGGTGCGCATGGGCACTTACTCGCAATGTGGCGAGCGCCTCGCTCCCGCTACGGCCGTTCTGTCCGCGGCCTCGCCACAAATCCCGGCATTTCAGACTAATCCCACGCGACTTTGGGAAAAGGATGATATGTCGATGAACGTCAAAAAAATATCCTTACGGGTCCTTTTAAAGCTTGCCTGCCGCGCGGTCATTGCGAGGCAGGTCTTTAAACGGGAAAACCATTTCCGTCAGTATATTTTTTACTTCGTCAGCGTCATAAAGCCGGCGAATGATTTGAGGTTTAAGTGGATTCTCTTAATTCAGCGAACAGATTCATGGCCGGTTTCTTTTTCGGCATCGTGGTCGCCGCAGTCGTAATGGTATTGCTGTGCAATGCCGGTGAATTTTCACCGTTTATCGCGAAACTGCATGCTTTGGAACAGGTCATCCTGACCGTGCTCATTTCGATCGTCATCGTCGACGCAAAACCATTGGCTTATAAGACCGTCTGGCGTGACCGCCGCTGCAGCTTCATACTCGACGAAGATCTAACCGCGACAATTCGCGGCAGAACCTTCGGCATTCCCGCCGGCGTGGTAGTCGGGATTCTGATTCAGAACTACGTGATGAACTGATCTCCCGCCGCACGGGAAAGCGATATCCATCACACCCGGCCCTGCAGTCATCATGCAGCCCACCGCCGGCACGTCCTGCCACCCTCTAGAATTTATGCCGTATCGCCGCGCGCACCACGACCTGCTTCGACGTCGACGACGGCGACTGGGTGCCGGGCGTGAAGGCATCGTCCAGAATTGAGAACGTGGCGTCGCCGGTCACCTGCTGATATTCGCCCTGAATGTACACGTCGGTGCGTTTGGACAGGTTGTAGTCCGCCATCAAACCAAACGAATGAATCTTCGGCTTCACGCCGCCGTTCGAGGCGTCGTAGGTTTCGATCGTGTACACATACTGCGCGCCGACAAACAATATCGGCGAAATCTGATACTTGCCGTTCACCTCGAAGTTCTGATACTTGAGCGAGTTCAACAACACGCCCGGCGGCACGAGCGGCGTCACGCCGAGAAAGCCGTTGCCGGTCGGGTCGAGATAGTTCGAGTTGGTGTACACGAAGCCGGCAGTGGCCGGGCCAAAGGTGTAGGTGATGCCGCCGCCGAACACGCGCATGCGAGCCGCGATAAAACTGGCGTCGTTCGCGGTGATCGCGCCGTTTGAGCCGTTGCCGGGGTTGTCGGCCTGCAGATAAGCCGCGGCCACCAGCAGTCCGCCGTAGGTGTACTGGCCGCCGAAACTGTACGCGCGATTGTTGGCGAAGCCGGTGTCGTTGCTGAAGCTGTAGACGCCGCCGAACTGGAAGCCCGAGATCGACGGGCTGGTGTACTTGACGCTGTTGTCGAGACGGAACGAGTTGTCGGTGTTGTCGTTATCGTACGGGTGCGAGAACAGTGAACCGGCCCAGTTGCCGTTGGCCGTGGTCTGCGCCAGAAAGTCGACCACCGAGTCGTACTGGCGGCCGAACGTCAAGGTGCCGTATGGCTCCGAACTCAAGCCGACGAACGCCTGGCGGCCGAACATCCGGCCGCCCTGGTTAAGCCGCCCGGAACTGACGTCGAAGCCGTTTTCGAGCTGGAAGATCGCCTTCAGGCCGCCGCCCAGTTCCTCGGCGCCCTTCAAGCCCCAACGGCTGCCTTGCGCAAAACCGCTCGCGAGTTCATAGACATGGCCGTGGCCGACATTGTTGGTGTAGTTGATGCCTTCATCGAGCACGCCGTACAGCGTCACGCTCGTCTGGGCAAAAGCAGGCAGGGAGAAAACCGCCAACGAAGTGGCGGACAAAGCGGTGGAGACAGCCAGCGCGAACACTTGCTTGTTCATGATGATCTCCCTGAGCTCGAGCAATGGGACAACTCGATCCGACCGCTTTCTTTTTGACGCTAGTCGAGGCGTTTATCGACCCCGACGCGCTTTAAGGAAATCCTCACACGCCGTTACGTCGCCGTCCATCGGGTGTCGCGCGCATATCTCAAAACGTTGCGAAATCTCCACTGCCTAGGGCAGCCCCTTTTTTCGCAGCGCTTATTCAGGTAAACGGCGCCGCGCCGCCGGGGCTTAAGCTGGCTGTCGCATTGGCCGCGCCGGCGCTGCGCGTTTCGACGCGGTTTTGTCATCGAAGGAAATATAATCGAAAGCTTTTGCGGCGCTGCAGCGGAACTCTGCGCCCTCAAACGGGTCATTTTTACTGGCCTCTGCAGCCGCGCCTCGCGTGGCTGGTTCAAGCGGCTACGCGGTTGGTCACCCCACGGGTCGTGCATCCTCGGGGCGGCCACCTGCGGGGCGGCCATCCGCGGGGCGGCCATCCGCCGCAACACCTAATCCAATTTCAAAAGCTTTGTGAGACGCCTGCCGCGCTGGACTAGCGCGCCGTCGCACGGGGCTGCTTTTGGCACCACATAATGCAAAAGTCGCAATCCCGCTTGATCGAGCTCGATTTTTTTCGCGGGCTGGTCCTCCTGATCATCGTCGTCGATCACATCGGCGGCAGCATTCTGTCGCGCGTCACGCTGCATGCCTATGCGCTGTGCGATGCGGCTGAAGTCTTCGTGTTCCTCGGCGGCTTCGCCACCGCGACGGCCTACGCGGCGCTCGCCGAACGGCGTAACGAGGCGACCGCGCGCAGCCGCTTCCTGCGCCGCTCGCTCGAAATCTATCGCGCCTTCCTCATCACTGCCGGCTTGATGCTGCTGGTCAGCGCGGTGCTGACCGCGTTCAGTATCGACGGCCCGAATCTCGCCACCACCGACCTCGACGATCTGATGGACACGCCCGTGGCCGCCCTGCGCGACATTCTGCTGTTCCGCCGTCAGCCGTATCTCGCTTCCGTGTTGCCGATGTACGCGTTCTTCGCACTGCTGGTCCCGATGATCCTGCCGCTCGCGCGCAGCAAGCCATGGCTGCTGCTGGCCGGCAGCGTTGCGCTGTGGGCAGGCGCACCGGCGATCGACGCCTACCTGCCCGCCGCGCCGGACATGCACTGGGATTTCAACCCGTTTGCCTGGCAGTTGCTGTTCGTGCTCGGCGTGCTGGCACGTTGCCAGCCGGTTTATCAGCGGATCAGCGCGCACCGTCTCGGCTGGCTGGTCAGCGTGCTGGCGTTCGCCGTGGTCGCCGCCGCGGCCTACTACAAGCTCTTTATTGAGCGCGAGCCGCTCGATGCCGGCTTCAAGCAAAATCTCTCCTATCTGCGCGCCGTCAATTTTCTGGCGATTGCCTGGCTCGTCGCGAACCTGATCCAGCTCGGCTGGGCAAGGAAGCTCGCTCAATGGATGCCGTGGGTCGGCATGATCGGCCGCAAAGGGCTGCTGTGCTTTATCGCGGGCGCCGTGATTTCGCTGGTCGTCGATTCGCTGCTGTATGCCGCGACTGACGGCTATCTGAACTATCCCCTCGGGCTGGTAGCGGATGCATGTGCTGTCGGCGCGCTGTTCGCCATCGCGAGAGCATCTGAGCCGCTCAAGCGCTTCGCGACGCACCTCTGGAGCTTGCGTCTCAGAACGTCGCCCTGAGTGAGCGCTTTCACTGCCGATCCTGATAGCATGACGGCCGCGCGCGACCTGCGCGGCGGCCTCTTACTCTGACATGCGTCTACTCCTACATTCCGCGCTCCTCGCGCTGTGCGCCGCTGTCGGCGCGCCGGCGAGCGCCAGCACCGTCATCAGCCGAAGCTTCCATTCCGAAGCGCTCGGCCGCGACTGGGCGTACACGATCTATCTGCCCACCGGCTATCGCCACGACACCGCACGCATTCCCGTGCTCTACCTCCTGCACGGCAACAACGGCGACGCCAACGACTGGCTCACGCAAGGCCACCTGCAAACCGCCGCCGACGCACTGATCGAGCACAAGGAGATGCCACCGGTTGCGATCGTGATGCCGCAAGGCGGCACGGACTGGTATGTCGATCGCAAGGAGAAGATGGAAACCGCGTTCTTCGGCGATCTGCTGCCCGAGATCGAAACACGCTACGCGGTTGCAACGCAGCGTAGCGGGCGGATGATCGGCGGCGTTTCGATGGGCGGTTTCGGCGCGTTGCGCTACGCCATGACGCAACCCGAGCTGTTTTGCGGTGCGCTCCTGCTCAGCCCCGCGATCTATGCGAACGGGCCGCCGCTCGCTTCGGCGGCGCGCCGCGTCGGCGTGTTCGGCGACCGGCAGTTCGATCCGCACGTCTGGCATGCGCTCAACTATCCGGCGCAATGGGAGCGGTACATGAGCCAGCCGTATCGCCTGCCGATGTTCATCGCCGCTGGCGACGACGACCTGGCGATCCAGGCCGATGCGTCATCGCTTTACACGCACCTTCGGCTGGCGGGGAATCCGGCGGCGCTGCGCATCATCGACGGCGGCCACACCTGGGATGTCTGGAGCGCGCTGCTGCCCGCCGCGCTGAAATACACGCTGGGCTGCGTCAAACAGTCGGCGCGCGATCAGGAAAAGTAATCAGGAAAAATAAGCCGGCAAATCAGCAATCCTGATTGCGCCGGTAAAGTGTGTGCAACAAGTGCGTGCAACTATTGCACGAGGTCGGTCCACAGCACCACTAGAACGGTCATGAGCGCGGGCCCGATGAAGAGGCCAAGCAAACCGAACGTCTCCGCCCCGCCGAGAATACCGAACAGCACGAGCAGGAAAGGCAATCGCGTCGAGTTGCCGATCAGCACCGGCCGCACGAAATGTTCGGCGACGAACACCACAACCGAGCCGAACACAGCAAGCGCGACGGCCGCGGCAACCGAGCCTTGCGAGAACAGCCACAAGGCCGCGAGGCCGAACGTGAGCGGTGCGCAGAACGGCAGCATCGCGGCGATCGCCGTGACGAACGCGAGCAGCGCGACGTGCGGCAAGCCGGTCACGAAATAGGCGACGCCCAACAACACCCCTTCGCCGAGCCCGACCACCACCAGCCCCGACACCGTGCCGCGTACTGCCGCGGCCATGCGCGCGAGCAACTGCGCGCCGTCGTCGCCGAAGCCGCGCCGCACGCCTTTCATCAGCGAGCCGGACAGACGCGGCCCCGCCTGAAAGATCACGAACAGCGTGATTAGCATGAAAGCGAACACCATCACGCCGTGCGCCGCGCGCGCGCCGAAGTGGCGGCCGAGCGTCATCACCGTGGTGCTGTGCAGCCCCTTCATTGCCGCCGAGTCGCGCAGCGGCTGGGCGAGATTGGCCTGCCACCAGGCTGAAACCTGTTGCACGCCGAACGGCAAGCGCTGGATGACGTCCGGCATCGGAATACCATTTTCCTGCGCGGCCTGGAACCACTCATTCATGTCATGGGCTTCGCGCAGCGCCTGGGCAATGCCGACACCCACCGGCAGGACCACCAGCAATGCGATCGCAAGGGTTAGCGCCGTGGCGATCAGCGTCGTGCGGCCTGCAAGCCAGCGGTTGCCTGCCGCCTTTTGCAAAAGCGGCCACAGCGCGATCGCAATGACACCCGCCCAGGCCGCCACCGCAATGAAATCGCGCACGACCCACAGCGCCAGCAACACGAGTGCGATATACAGGACGAGTGAAGCCGCTTTCTGCTTTTTCAGGCAATCAGGCGGTGTCGGCAATTCGGGCGGCGCTACGGGGGGGCGTGAAATCATGTGGGCTCTTGAGTTCTTATGGATATGCGCGCGTGACGACCGGAAAAATGCAAACCCGCTACACTTGCGTCGCACGGTTGCTCATCAATAACCACATCTTAAAGGAAGCACCGGCGCCCTTCGCAGGCAGCATGCTCGTCGCACTGGGTACAACACTGCGTTGCAAAAATCCACGCTATCGCAAATTCACCTCGCATATATCCCGCAAAGGCCCGTCGTTTCGGGTAAGCGTGAATGTCAAGTTTCATTGTTGCTGTTTAGAGAACACTGTTTCAACCGCGGCACAATGGCTATCCGCCTCGCACGGGACTACATTCGGCACACCACAATACGGAGCCGACGATGATGACCTTAGAGTCCATCCCCCTTGACGGAACCAATGGCGTACGCATCGAAATTCTCGAGCGCTCCGACACCACGCTGGTGATCCGCTGGGTCGAACCGGGGCGCTGTCATTACGGCGAGCAGCGTTGGCGGCGGCGCTCGGCGCATACGTCGGGAACGTGCGCGGTGACACGACGCAAGATCCGCCGCGGCGACGCGGTGTTCAAACCGGCTGAACGGCCGGCTCCTTCGAATGCTTCTGCAATGATTTGTGCTGAGGTGTTGGGCGAACTGGTTGAAGCCTGAGGTTCTGCCTCGACGATATGTGGCTGCCGTGAGCTTACGGCCCCTGCTGTCGTAGGTCCCCTTCGTGAATTATTGGCGCAGGCTCTCCGCCGCGCTGCCCGCTTTTCCAGCCGCTCTCCGATACGCCCGGCGCCGCTCCTCAACTTACTGCCTATATGTCAACGGCTGCTGCGAAAGGCCGCTGGCATAGGCGGGCAGCCACTCTGCTGCCCCGCCTCCCAAAGCCTGATTGCGGTGCTTGGCCACGTGCGTTAAGGTGAACCCCGATGCGCCAGGCCACCACGCCTGTCAGACGCGCAGCGTTAAATGAATGCACCGCATCCCATTCGAACGCGCCGCAGCCGTCTCGCGGCAAACGAGAGGCGACACCATGGCAGAAGACACGCACGAACCCCGCGCCGCAGCGGTTTCTCCCGCCCCGCTAGTTGCACCGCAACAATTCTCTCTGGACGTCCTGCTCGAGAAATACGCCAAAGGCGACGAGCAATCTGCCGACGACGTGTTCAAACGCGTCGCCCGCGGCGTCGCTCAGGCGGAACCGGAAGCCCTGCGCGAGTCGGTGGAAGCGCTCTTTGCCGATAACCTGCGGCACGGCGCGCTCGGCGCCGGGCGCATCATGAGCGCGGCGGGCACGGGCATCGCCGCCACGCTCATCAACTGCTTCGTGCAACCGGTCGGCGACGCGATTCAGGGTGTCGACGAACAAGGCCTGCCCGGCATCTACGTGGCGCTGTTGCAAGCCGCCGAAACGATGCGCCGCGGCGGTGGCGTCGGCTACAACTTCTCCGCGATCCGGCCCAAGGGCGCCCGCGTTCATACCACCAGTTCGTCGGCATCCGGACCGTGCAGTTATATGGACGTGTTCGACGCCTCGTGCCGGACGGTCGAAAGCGCCGGCTCGCGGCGTGGCGCGCAAATGGCTGTGCTCGACTGCAATCACCCCGATCTGATCGAGTTCATCGAGGCGAAGCATTCGAAAGGCCGTTGGAACAACTTCAATGTGTCGGTAGGCGTCACCGACGAATTCATGCGCGCCGTCGAAGAAGATCAGCCCTGGCCGCTCGTGCACCGTGCCGAGCCGTCGCCTGCGCTGCGCGCGGCCGGCGATGTGCGGCAACGCGAGGACGGCCTGTGGGTCTATAGCGAAAAGCCGGCGCGCGAGATCTGGGACCGCGTCATGCGCTCCACGTACGACGTCGCCGAGCCCGGCATCGTGTTCATCTCGCGCATGAACGAGGACAACAATCTACGCGCCGTCGAAACCATCCGCGCCACCAATCCGTGCGGCGAACAACCGCTGCCGGCCTACGGCTGCTGCAACCTCGGACCGTTGAACCTCACGCGCTTCGTGGTCGATCCGTTCGCGCAAATGAAAGGCCGCAAGCCTTCGTTCGACTGGGACGGTCTCGCCAAACGCACTCGCATCCAGGTGCGTTTTCTCGACGACGTGCTCGACGTCACGCTATGGCCGCTGCAACAGCAATATGACGAGTCGCGCGCCAAGCGGCGCATCGGCGTGGGCTTCACCGGCTTGGGCGATACGCTGGTGATGCTCGGCCTGCGCTACAACTCGCAGGAAGGCCGCGACTTCGCGGTGCGCATCGCCCAGTTGATGCGCGACGAGGCCTATCGGGCGTCGGTGGAACTGGCGTGCGAGCGCGGCGCGTTTGAGTTGTTCGACGCCGCACGCTATCTGGAAGCAGGTACGTTCGCCTCGCGCCTGCCCGACGACATCAAGGATGCGATACGCCAGGACGGCATCCGCAACAGTCATCTGCTGTCGATCGCGCCGACGGGCACCGTCAGCCTCGCGTTCGCCGACAACGCGTCGAACGGCATCGAGCCGGCCTTCTCGTGGACCTACACGCGCATGAAGGTGATGGCCGACGGCGGCCGCGAGTCGTTCGATGTCGAAGACTACGCGTATCGCCTTTATCGCGAGCTCGGCGGCGACGTGAAAAACCTGCCGGACTACTTCGTCAGCGCACTCGAAATGTCGGCACGCGATCACCTCGACATGATGGCCGCCGTGCAGCCGTACGTGGACACGTCGATCTCGAAGACGGTGAACGTGCCGGCGGACTATCCGTTCGAAGCGTTCGAAAGCCTGTACTTCGACGCGTGGAAAAACGGTTTGAAAGGGCTCGCCACGTACCGCCCGAATGAAACGCTCGGCGCGGTGCTGAGCGTCAGCCCGCCGCCGCAAGCAGACGATACGCTGACCGAGACCGATCAGGATCCGCTGCGCATCGCGATCGATCATCGGCCCAAAGGTGAATTGCCGGCGATCATCGAAAAGGTCGAGTACCTAACGCAAGCCGGCAAGAAGTCGCTTTACGTGGCGGTGTCGTTCATCGAAGTGACGGGACGGCTGGGCGGTGAAGAAGTCACGATCGAACGCCCCATCGAGTTCTTCATTCCGACCGGGCAGCGCGACGAATCGCAACAGTGGATCACGGCGACGATGCGTTCGCTGTCGCTCGCGGCACGCGGCGGTTTTGTCGCGCGCAACCTGCAGGATATGCGCAAGGTGTCGTGGGATCGCGGGCAGGTGCGGCTCGGCGAGGTGCAGCGTCTCGACGGCCATCGCACGCCGCGCTGGCACGATTCCGAAGTGGCGGCGCTCGCGTTTGCGATCCAGCAGATTCTGCACCGCCGCGGCTTTCTCGATGCCGAAGGCAATCAGGTGCCGTCGCGGATGCTGACGCGTTTGCCGCGTGGGCAGATGAAGGCCGAGACGGCGTTGCCGGCGGATTTCGGTATCCGTCCGCCTCCTGGCGAGGCTGACGAAGCAGCCTTGACGCAACCCGGCGGTATGCAAGGCTTGCACACCATGCTCGGCCGCAAATGCGGCTCGTGTGGAGCGAATGCGGTAATTCGCAAGGATGGGTGCGACTTCTGTACGGCGTGTGGCGAGGTCGGTGCGTGCGGGTGAGTGACAGCTAGCCGCAAGGCAGACGCGGCCGCCGATATCGAACGGCCGCGCCAACCCACGCGTCAACCGACTCGCGCGTAATAGAGATTCTGCGGATGCTTCGCTTCGGCGAAAAAGAACCAGCGTTCCGCCACGAGGCCCGCGTATTGCACGAGACACGCCGCGGCCAGCAAGCCGAGCGAGACGCCGATCGGATGCAGGCCCGCGCCCAGCGCCATCAGCACAACTGGCACGGCAAACGCGGCCGCGAGGAACCCCCACTTGACGCCGCGCAGCGTCCCCGCTGATTTGCCGTGAAAGAACTCGCGCAGATTGAACGCACCAGCGGTGAAGCCGCGCGAGATCTGCACAAGCTTCGGATTCTGGATGCCGGTCGCACTCTGCACGGTGGACTTCGGCCGTAAGCGCGCATTGCGCACGAGCGATGCCGAGCGGCTCGCACAGCCCGCGAGTGTCAGCACGCAGGCACAGATCGCGAGCCCCACTGTCAACGCGGGCGCGAACCACGCGGTCAGCGCCGTCGCCAGTGTGAAGCCGGACGCGCAACCGAGCAGCACGAAGTTGACCAGCGTGAGCGGCGTGGCCCATTCCTGCAGGAAGCGCAGGCATGCGTAGATCATCGCCGAGCAGACGAACAGCGCGGCGCTCGCCAGTACGCCGAGCCAGCCTATCGCGAGTGACCACGGTGAGCCGAACCCGTGCGCGACGCCGTAGAAAAACGCGCAGGCGAGAAACGCCGGCAGGCACAGACATTCGCGCGACAACCACGACGTACGCCACATCGCGACCGCGCGCCATGCGCGCTCCGGATGCCCGAGATGGAAGAACGAAGCGATCAGCCCGAGGCCACCCAACACGACCGACAGGCCCGCGCCGGTGACATAGAACCCATCCGCGGGCGCGGTGACGAGTCCCAGATGCGCAGCCGTCTCCACACCGACGAGCGCGATCAGCAGGCCCTGTGCCGCGCCGCTCAGCGTCGTGAGAAAAACCACTGAAAAAGCCGGATTCATCGCGAGGTCCTTTAGATACGCGTCGCCATCGACGCAAGATGCAGTTGGCCGTGTTCGAGTTGCGCATCAAGTGATTCGGGCGCCTCAAGGGCCACACCTGTGTCTTTGCACGAGCAGGCGCCGCTGCCGCAACCCGATGCCGACGTCGTGATGCGCGGCAAATAGTGGTTCGCCGGTTTGGTGTTCCACTCAGGCATCAGTTGATAACCGCCCCGTTCTTTGATTGCCTTCGACACCACCGACTCCGGATCGTGGATATCGCCGAACAGTCGCGCTGAAGTCGGGCACGCGAGCACGCACGCGGGTTGCCGGTCGCGCTCGGAAAGGTTTTCATCGTGAATGCGATCGACGCACAGCGTGCACTTGGTCATCTCCTTGCGCGCTTCGTCGAGTTCGCGCGCACCATATGGACACGCCCACGCGCAGTATTTGCAGCCGATGCATTTGTCGAAATCGACCAGCACGAGACCGTCTTCCTTGCGCTTGTAGCTGGCGCCGGTCGGACACACCGGCACGCACGGCGGGTCCTCGCAGTGCAGGCACGACTTCGGGAAGTGGATCGTGTCGGCGTTCGGGAAGCTGCCGGCTTCGAAGCTCTGCACGCGATTGAAGAAAGTGCCGGACGGATCCGCGTCGTAGGGATTCAGGTCGGCGAGGCTGCCCGATTCGCCCGACGTGTTCCACTCCTTGCAACTCGTCACGCAAGCCTGGCACCCCACGCACACGTTCAGGTCGATCACTAACGCCATCTGAGTCATTAAAGGCTCCTTGCTGCTTTACTGCACTATTCGCGCGCTGCCCGCCGTTCTGCGGTGCCCGGGTTTCGCATTGCTCGCGGGCGAATCCTGCGAATCCTGCATCACTTGCGCCCCACCGCACCACGCAGCCGTGCCGCGAATTCGCCGCGCCCCGCGAAATAGGTCTGCACGACCCGCGATATCACCCCGTTCGATCCCGGCAACGCGGGCATCGCACTGAACTGCGGCAGCGTATGACGCGCGTCCGCTTCCGCCGGATAGATACGCACGCGCACGTCGTACCACGCGGCCTGGCCTGTCACCGGGTCCGAATTCGAGAGACGCGCGGCGGCTTCGTCGCGACCGGGCAACTCGTCGGTGATGAGGTGATTGAGCAAGAAGCCGCGCTGCGATTCGTTCGCGTCCGCGCCGAGGTTCCATGCGCCCGACGCCTTGCCGATCGCATTCCAGGTCCACACTGTCCCCGGCTCGACGGTCTCGCTAAAACGCGCCATGCAGCGCACCCGGCCCCATTGCGATTCGGCATAGATCCAGCTGCCGTCGGCAATGCCGTTTTCGGCCGCCATCAGCGGATTCATGTAGAGATAGTTCTCGCCATGAATCTGCCGCAGCCACGCGTTCTGCGAATCCCACGAGTGATACATCGCCATGGGCCGTTGCGTCACCGCGGCCAGCGGAAAACGCGTGAGATCGGTGGAATCGCTTTCGAGCGGCGCATACCAGAACGGCAGCGGATCGAAATACTTTTCGACCCGCGCCCGCAGGTGCTCGGGTGGTTGCCTGCCGCTCCTGCGGCCTTGCGCGGCGAGCCTGAACTTCTGCATGACGTCTGAGTACAACTGGATCAGGATCGGCTCGTTGAATTTACGGAAGCCGTTTTTCACCGCCCAGTCGAGATACGGTCCGTTGCAGTTGCGCATGTATTGGAGCGTCTCCGGCAAGCGGTAATGGAACACGCAGTTGTTCTTTGCATACTGTTCCCACTGCTGCGGATTCGGCTCGCCCACCAACGCCTTGTCGCCGTCCTTGCCACGCCAGCCGATCAGAAAACCCACGCCGGAAGCGGGCGTCGTCGTGTGATTGACGATGAAGTCGGGATAGTCCCGAAAGCGGCGCGTGCCTTCAGCCGTCGTGAAGGCGGGAAACTTGAGGCGCGAAGCGAGTTCGATCAGCACTTCCTGAAACGGCCTGCATTGACCCGTCGGCGGCACGACCGGCACGCGCACGGAATCCACCGGACCGTCGAATTCGGAGATCGGCCGGTCGAGCATCGACATCGCGTCATGCCGCTCGAGATAGGTCGTGTCCGGCAGGATCAGATCGGCGAATGCGGTCATCTCCGACTGGAACGCGTCGCACACCACGAGAAACGGAATCTTGTACTCGCCGTTCGCGTGCTTGTCGGCGAGCATCTCGCGCACCTTCATCGTGTTCATCGACGAATTCCAGGCCATGTTAGCCATGAAAATCAGCAGCGTGTCGATGGGATAGGGATCGCCACGCCAGGCATTGGTGATCACGCTATGCATCACGCCGTGCACGGCGAGCGGATATTCCCAGGAAAAGGCCTTGTCGATGCGAACCGGGCCGCCCTGTTCGTCGATGAACAGGTCTTCGGGCGCGGCAGGCCAGCCGAGCGGACCGGTGGCAAGCGGCGTGTTCGGCTTGACGGCATCGGGGCTGTTGGGTGGTTTCGCCGATGGCGGCACCGCGCGAGGAAATGGCGACTTATGACGAAAGCCACCTGGGCAGTCGATCGTGCCCATTAGCGACATCAGCACAGCAAGCGCGCGGATCGACTGGAAGCCGTTGGAATGCGCGGCCAGCCCGCGCATCGCGTGAAAAGCGACCGGATTGCCGGTGACGGTCTCGTGCGTCTCGCCCCACGCGTCGGTCCATTGGATCGGCAGCGTGATCCGGTGGTCGCGGCTGGTCTGGATCATTTCACCGGCGAGGCGGCGAATTGTGTCCGCGGCAATGCCGGTGATCTCGGCGGCCCACTCCGGCGTGCAGTCGGCCACGCGTTCGCGCAGCAAGGCGAACGACGGCGTGACCGGCGTGCCGTCCGCGAGCGCATAGCGGCCGTCGAGCGCGGGCGTCACACCGGGTGCATGGTGCGGCACGGCGCGCGCGGCTGCGGCGTCCCACCAGAGATGGTTCTGCGGAAACAGAGGATTGCCAACCGGTCTATCCGGATCGCGCACGAACAGGCCGAAGTTTTCGCTGGTTTCGTCGAGATCGACAAGCTCCGCCGCATTCGTATAACGCTGCACGAACTCGTGATCCCAGGCATCGGCCGCAATCAGTTCGTGCAGAAAGGCCATGAACAGCGCGCCATCGGTGCCGGGTTTGATGGGTACCCATTCGTCGGCAATCGCCGCATAGCCGGTACGGATCGGATTGATCGCGATGAAGCGCCCACCCGCGCGCTTGAACTTCGAAATGGCGATCTTGAGCGGATTCGAATGATGATCTTCCGCCGTGCCGATCATAAAGAAGAGTTTGGCGCTGTCGAGATCGGGGCCGCCGAACTCCCAGAACGAGCCGCCGATCGTATAGATCATTCCGGCGGCCATGTTGGCCGAGCAGAAGCCGCCATGCGCCGCGTAATTAGGCGTGCCGAACTGTTTGGCGAAGAGGCCGGTAAGCGCCTGCATCTGGTCGCGTCCGGTGAACAGCGCGAATTTTTTCGGATCGGTGGCGCGAATCGCGGCGAGGCGCTTTTCGAGCACGTCGAACGCGACCTCCCACGACACCGGCTCGAACTGCGCACTGCCCCGCTCCGCGCCTGCCTTGCGCATCAACGGCTGGGTCAGGCGCGCGGGCGAGTACTGCTTCATGATGCCCGAGGCGCCCTTCGCACAGATCACCCCCTGGTTCAGCGGATGCTCGGGGTTGCCGTCGATATAGCGCACCTCGCCTTCGCGCAGATGCACGCGGATGCCGCAGCGGCAGGCGCACATGTAGCAGGTGGTCGTCTTGATCTCGAGCCGTTCGTCCTGCGTGCGGGCGTGGTGTTCCATGCGGGATCTCCGTCGCGGCTCCGGTTGTGTCGAAGCGATGTGGATTCGATACCGACCATCCTATTCGCCACGGGCCCACAAGGGAAATCGCGATTTTCGAGTGAAACTATCCGCTGGGCTGATGGTTTCAGTTTGCCTTCAAATGTCAGATCGGCGTCAACACCGCGTCGCCCGCAAAATGGCGTCTGGCGTTGGTCAGGAAATTGTCGACCGAAGCCGCGATCGCCTCCGGCGAGCGGCCGCCCACATGCGGCGTCAGGACTACGTTGCGCAGCGTCAGCAAGGCTTCGGGCGGATGCGGCTCGCCCTCGTAGACGTCGAGACCCGCGCCGGCGATCGTGCCGGCGGCAAGCGCATCCGCTAAAGCAGCGGTATCCACCACACTGCCGCGAGAGACGTTGACCACGAAACCGTCCGGCCCGAGTGCGTCCAGCACCGCCTTGTTAATCAGATGACGCGTACCGCCGCCGCCGGGCGTCGCCACCACCAGAAAGTCGCACCAGTGCGCCAGACCCTGCACGTTGTCGAAATAGCGCAGCGGCGAGCCTTCGCGCGGTTTGCGGTTGTGGTAGCCGATTTCCATATCGAACCCGCCGCCACGCCGCGCGACCTTCTCGCCGATATTGCCGAGCCCGACGATGCCGAGCCGCTTGCCGGAAACGTTCGGGTGCATCGGCAACGTGTCGCGCCAGGCGCCCTTGCGGGTGGCCTGATCGAGTTGCGGCACGTCGCGCACCACCGCAAGCAGTAAGGCGAACGCGTGATCGGCCACACAGTGATCGTTGGTGCCCGCGCCGTTGACCAGCACGATGTCGCGCGAACGGGCGTGGTCGACAGCGAGGTTTTCGTAGCCGGCGCCGAGCGCGCTGACAAACTCGAGTTGTGGCATCCGGTCGATTTCCGCGGCGGTCAGCCCGGTCGTGCCGTTGGTCAGCACGGCACGGATCGTCTCGCCGTGCGTGGCGATCGCGGCGGCCCGTTGGCTGGCATCGGGTGCATAGACGACGTGGAAAGCGGTCTCGACGTTGGCGCGGCTTGCGTCTTTCAAGGGGATCAGAACCAGCAGGGATGGCTTCATGGCGGACGTTTTTTCTTAAGGCGGTGACGGACGGAGGATGCGACGAGTGAGTGTAACAAGCCTCCCGTGGCCCTGCTGGCGTGCGATCACGGGCGGTCTCAATCAAAAGACCCGGGTGCAAACCTGCTGCCGTGCAACCTAAAGTCTCATCCGAATTACGCCGTTATCTTCGTGAATGGACCGGCGCGGACAGGATGCGTCATGTGTCTTTCTTTTGAGCCGAACCGAAGCCGCTTTAGAATAGCCGGAACTCCGACCACGGGAATCTCATGCTGGACACCCTGCCACGCGGCTCAGCGCCCGCCAACGACGCCCCGCAGGAAGTCCCCTCGGGGGACGATTCCGAAATGTTCGAACTCGCGCCCGTCTCGCTCTGGCTCGAAGACTTCAGCGGCGTGCGGGCGCTATTCGACGCCTGGCGGGCCCAAGGGGTGACGGATCTGCGCGCCCATTTCGCCGAACATCCGGCCCTTGTCGCCGAATGCGCGCACAGCATCCGCGTCATCAAGGTCAATCAGAAGACGCTGGCGCAATTCGAGGCCGCCGACTTCGAGGCGCTCACCAGCAATCTCGCTTCCGTGTTCCGCGACGACATGCTCAAGACTCACCTCGAGGAGCTATGCCAACTGTGGGCCGGCCAGGCGCATTTCACGAGCCAGACGGTCAACTACACGCTCGGCGGACGCCGCCTCGACGTGCTGCTCAAGGGCGCCGTGCTGCCGGGTCATGAAGAACGCTGGGACCGCGTGCTCGTATCCGTCGAAGACATTACCGAACTCGAAGGCGCGCGGCATCGCGTGACGCTTGCGGAACAGTATGTGCGCGGCCTGTTCGAATATTCGCCGGTCTCGTTGTGGGTGGAAGATTTCAGCGCGGTCAAGCGTCTGCTCGACGACGCGCGCTCTGCCGGCATCAGCGATTTCCGCGTGTTTACTGACGTGCATCCCGAGTTTGTCGAGCGCTGCATGCAGGAAATCCACGTGCTCGACGTGAACCAGCACACGCTCGACATGTTCGTGGCAGAAGACAAAAAAACGCTGCTGGCGCGCCTGCCCGACGTCTTCCGCGACGATATGCGGCCGCATTTCCGCGAGCAGTTAATCGATCTATGGGACGGCAAGCTGTTCCAGCAGCGCGAGGTGCTCAACTATTCGCTCGACGGCAACGAGGTGCACGTGCACCTGCAGTTCTCCATACTGCCGGGTCATGAAAAGAATTGGGACCTGGTGCTGGTGGCCCTCACCGACATTACGGCGCGCAAAAAGGCCGAAGCTTACCTGGAGTTCCTCGGCAAGCATGACGTGCTGACCAAGCTGCGCAACCGCTCCTTTTACGTGGATGAACTGAACCGGCTCGAGCGCAAAGGTCCGTGGCCGGTGACGATCATCATGGCCGATCTGAACGGCCTCAAACGCGTGAACGACCAGCTCGGCCACGCGGCCGGTGACGCGCTGTTACGGCGCGCCGGCGAAGTTCTCGCCAAAGCGACGGACGCGCCGTTTCACGCGGCGCGCATCGGCGGCGACGAATTCGCGATCCTGATGCCGGACACCGACGAACGCGGCGGCGCCGCGATGGTCGATGCGATCCGCCAGTTGGTCGATCTGAACAACCAGTTTTATCCGGGCTCTCCGCTGAGTCTTTCGATGGGTGCGGCGACGTGCCAGCGCGGCGACCGTCTCGAAGCCGGTGTGCAACGCGCCGATCTGCTGATGTATGAGGAAAAGCACGCGCACTACGCGAACCGTCCGTCTGCGGACGCGTCGAGCGACTGACGCCCGACCGCCTCGCACGTTGGTACGGTGTAATTCGATTGTTGAAAAGGCCGCGCCGTGTCAGCGGATTGGCAGCTCAATCAGCCTGGCAGTTTGGATGCCAGCACATCGAGTTTGTGGATGCTGGGCGGCGTGGCGAATAGCTCGCCGGCCTTCGCCATTAGCGCAGCGGCCACCTTGCCGTTCAGATGCGCCTCGCGGCCAGCTTCGTCGGGGAAAGCGTCGAAAATGGCATAGGTGGTCGGTCCAAGCTTGAGACCGAACCAGGCGCTGGTAGCAGGCTCCTCCTCGACGAGCGGCAAGCCGCTCAGCAGAAAGGCCTCGACATCCTGTTCCTTGCCGGGTTTGGCTTCAAGACGAACGTACAGAGCGAGTTTGACCATGGCGCAACTCCCTGGGTGAAGTGAGGACAATGGATCCGCTTTGCCAGGCCGGCAAAGCGCTGTGAAAGGCATCGGCTCGTCAAGCACCTTAGCAAGTATAGGGCGGCGGTCGTGAAGCTGTGCCGAAGAGCATGGGGGCACATCGGGTCGCGCCAGGCAGCATCAGGCACAGGCATTCAGGTTGCATCCGCGCAGAAAAGCATGTCAGCCTTTGTCGGTTCGTACCGCCTCGCCGTAAGTGCTGACGATCCGCCGATCCTGCTCTTCCACCGAAAACAGCTCCCATTCGAGGCCGTTTACATCCTTGCTGCTCGAGTAACCTTCTACTGAATCGTCCTCGAAGCCGACGTGCCGAAGCTGCCCACCGTTATCCGGCATCTCGTTGATCGAAAAGTTGAGCAGCTCGGTTCGCCACATCGCGTAACGGCCCGGCACCACGGCCCTGGGCGGCTGGCCAAGACGGGCGCTGTAATCGTCGATGGAAGCCTCGAGGCTCGTAACGGCCAAAGCAATGTGGAAGCGTTTCATAGCGGTTTTCCCGACGGTTAAAATGAGGTGTTTCATCGTATCCGGCGCGCGCCGCCGCAACCAGTTGCGCGATCATCCCGGTATCGCTATTACCGGTTTGCGCTGCAACAGTATCCGGCGTGCCGGATGCAGGCGGCCCGGTGCGCGTCCGCTATACTCCCCGGCCCTGAAGTTTTCCGCGCCAAGTCGCGGTCTGGAAAGAAAATCATGTCGACAATTCCCGCCTGCCCACAATGTGCAATGGAAAATACTTACCCGGATGGCGAGAATTATGTCTGCCCGGATTGCGCACACGAGTGGCCGATGAGCGCTACCCAAAGGGCTGACGAGGCCAACGAACGCGTCGTCAAGGACGCCAACGGCAACCCGCTCGCCGACGGCGACGCCGTGGTGCTGATCAAGGACCTGAAAGTGAAAGGCTCGTCGATCACGCTGAAAATGGGCACCAAGGTGAAAAGCATTCGTCTGGTCGGCGGCGATCACGAAGTGGACTGCAAGATGGACGCAGGCAACTTCATGCTGAAGGCTGAGTATCTGAAGAAAGTTTGATGCATCCGGCCCGGCCTGGATCGGCCGGCAATGCAAACGAGGAGCGACACTGATGCTTTCCCACGCATTCGTCGGCATTACGGATTTCGAGCGCGCGTTCGGCTTTTATGACGTGCTGATGGAAACGCCAGGAGTGCGGCTTAAGTTTCGCGATCCCGATGGCAACAAGCTTTGCGTGTGCTGCCATACGCCGGACACGACCTCCGCCACGCAAACAACCAGTTAAGCGCCCGGAAAGCGCAATTCGAAGCGCACCACGCCCGGCACCGGACACACCACGCGCGCCGTGCCGCCGTGCAGATGCATGATCGCCTTGACGATCGCGAGCCCCAGCCCGCTCGATTCGGTGAACTCGCTGCGCGCCGCATCCCCGCGGTAGAAGCGATCGAACAGGCGGTCCAGTTGCTCGCCAGGAATCGGCGCACCGTCGTTTTCCACCACCACAGTCGCGCCCTGCTCGTCCTGCGTGCCGCTCAAGCGCACCACCGTATCGCTCGCGCCGTATCGCACCGCATTGACGACGAGATTGTTGATTGCTCGCCGGCATAGCATCGGATTGGCCGACGCCACGCCCTGAGCCTCGACGGTAAAGCGCATGCCGCGTTCGTCGGCGAGGCCTTCGAAATAGTCTGCGATCCTGACGAGTTCATCGCGCAGATCGACCGGCTCACGGTCGATGGACAGCGCCGCATGATCCGCGTGCGCGAGAAACAGAATGTTCTCCGCGATGTGGCTCAAGCGGCCCAGCTCCTCGAGATTCGATTCGAGCAATTGCTGATACTCCTCGGTATCGCGCGGTTTCGCGAGCGTCACCTGGGTCTGGCCGATCAAGGCGCCCACTGGTGTGCGAATTTCATGCGCCAGATCGGCGGAGAACTGCGAGAGGCGCTGGTAGCCATCGGCAAGGCGGTCGAGCATGGCGTTGAAGGCATGCGTGAGCTGGCGTAATTCGACCGGCGCGGCCTCGCTGTCGAGCCGCACCGACAGACTCGCCGGACTGATCTGCGCCGCCCGCGTGGCGATCTCGCGCACCGGCCGCAACGCGCGGCGCAGCACGTAATAGGCGAGCAACGTGGCAGCCAGCATGCCGGTCAGCGTGGCCAGCACGATGCGATTGCGATAGGCAGCCAGCATCCGCACTTCCTGGGTCATCGGATGCGCGGCAATCACTTCGACTTCGCTGCCATCCTCACGCGCTTTGACGGTAGCGATCGCCCAATGAACCGGCACGCCGTCCGGCAGCATGGTCTGGCGAATGTCCGAGAGCGTCGGCAAGTGGTCCGCAGTGCCGGCCTGCAGCGCGGGCACCGCGACATTGCCGGGGTTCACGTCGATAAACGGCGCTTCGCCCGGACGGCGAAACAGCAGCACGTCCTGCTCCGCGCCGAGCATGCTTTCGAACAGCAACGGCCGACCCTTCAATTCGCTGACCGAATAGAGATCGTGCACGATGCGGCTGAAATGCTCGACACGGCCGGTGAGCACCACGTCCGCGCGGCGCTGCAATGACAGCTCGGCGGAGTGGTAGAAATACATGCCCAACGTGCCGATCACCACGCACGCAATCGAGGCGAACAGCACCGTGGTGCGAGCCGTCAACGAACGTTCGGTCCACAGTTTCATGCGCCGTCGCCGAAGGTGTAGCCGATGCTGCGCACCGTATGAATCAGCTTCTTCTCAAACGGATGATCGATCTTCGCGCGCAGCCGCTTGATCGCCACGTCGACCACATTGGTGTCGCTGTCGAAGTTCATATCCCACACTTCCGAGGCGATCTGCGTACGCGATAACGCCTCGCCCTGCCGGCGCACCAGCAGATGCAACAGCATGAATTCCTTATTGGTCAGCGGAATCTCGACACCTTCGCGCGTCACCTTGCGGCGCAGCACGTCGAGCTTGAGGTCGGCGATCTCGAACACATCGCTCTCGCGGATCACGCCGCGGCGCAGAAGCGTGCGGATGCGCAGCACCAACTCCGTGAACGAGAAAGGCTTAACGAGGTAATCGTCGGCGCCGAGTTCTAGGCCGCGAATGCGGTCGCTGACGTGATCGCGTGCAGTCAGAAAAATGACCGGCAGATCGCGCCGCGCCCGCAACGCACGCATGATCTCCCAACCATCGATACCGGGCAGCATCACGTCCAGCACCACGAGGTCATACGCGTGCTCGAGCGCCATGTGCAGCCCATCGGTGCCGGTACGCGCAAGGTCGACCGCGTAGCCGCTTTCGCGCAGGCCTTTCTTCAGGTAGTCGCCGGTTTTCGGGTCGTCTTCGATGACGAGGATGCTCATGATGCCTGGTTTCCGACCCCGAGCGCCGCCGTGGACGTGGGTCATGAATGTGGACGTGGATATGGCGGCCATTCTACGTGGCCGCGGCGCGCCGTTCATGACGTTTTTGTCATCCGTCTGTCACTTGGCGGAGCCGATCGCGCGCCTAACCTGACGCTATCTTTCACCCACCCAGAGCAGACTCATGAAGATTGTCTCCGCTAATGCGATGCGCGCCTTCGTTGCCCCCGCGCTCGTCGCCGCCTCATTGTTCGCAGCAGGATCCGTCGCGCAAGCTCAGAGCGCCGCGCCCACCGGCGTGCGTGGCACCGTGACCGCGCTCTCGGGCGACGTGCTGAAAGTCCACACGCGCGACGGCAAAGACGTCGACGTGAAACTCGCCAAAGACACGCCGATTCGCGGCGTGACGATTGCCGACGTGAACGACATCAAGCCGGACAGCTATGTCGGCACCGCCGCGATCCCGCAGCCCGACGGCTCGCTGAAGGCGCTCGAAGTGCACGTATTCCCGGCCAGCATGCGTGGCTCCGGCGAAGGTCACCGCCCGTGGGACCTCGGCTCGAACAGCACGATGACCAACGGCACGGTGGGCTCGCTCGTGGTCAGCAACGGCCGCACGATCACGGTCAAATACAAGGACGGTGAAAAGAAAATCGTGATTCCGCAAGACGTGCCTATCGTCGCGCTCGAACCGGGTGACCGCGCACTGTTGGTGCCGGGCGCGAAGGTCGTGCTGTTCGCCCATAAGGAAGCCGATGGCTCGATGGCGGCGAATTTCATCTCCGCAGGTGAGCACGGCGTAACGCCGCCGATGTAATACGGCGTTTCTTCAACCGTTCGCCCTTTTTAGCTGCTCGAACAGCCGCGTGCCTCAATGACGCGGCTTTCAGATTTTTCCTTGTTTCATCACCGCTCACCATGCCCAAACCGCAAGCGCGCTTCATCGTCCACCCATTCGTCGCACGAATTACGCACTGGATCAACGCGTTTGCCATGGTCTGCATGGTGATGAGCGGCTCGGCGATCTATAACGCGTCGCCCTTCTTTCCGTTCAAGTTTCCGGTGTGGGCGACCGTCGGTGGCTGGCTGGGCGGCTCGATTGCATGGCACTTTTCGGCCATGTGGCTGCTGTGCGCGAACGGCCTGCTGTATCTGGCGTATGGCATCGGGCGTGGGCATTTTCGTCGCAAGCTATTGCCTGTCTATCTACGCGACGTCGTACACGATGCCGCATTAGCGATGCGGTTCAAGCTGCCGCACGATACGGGCAAATACAACGCGGTGCAGCGCGCGCTCTATCTCTTCGTATTGTTCCTTGGCGTGCTGCTGGTCGCGTCGGGGCTTTCGATCTGGAAGCCGGTGCAGTTCTCGTGGCTTACCGCACTGTTCGGTGGTTTCGATTTCGCACGTCGCGTGCATTTTGTCGCGATGGCCGGCGTGGTGGGTTTTGTCGTCGTGCATCTGGCGCTGGTGCTATTGGTGCCGCGCACGTTGCTGCCGATGTTGACCGGCCGCGCCCGACCGTCCACGCACGAAAGGAGCGAAGCATGAGCGACGCAGAACGCAAAGACGCGCGCGGCACGTGCATTGTCCTCGCCGACCACAAACCGCAAATCGAACGATTGCAACGGCGCTTGTTCCTGCGCTCGTCGCTTTCGATCGGTGCGCTGGCGATGCTCTCGGGTTGCAACATGCAGGACGGAGATTCGGTCGACAAGGTGTTGTGGGCCATGTCGCGCTGGAACGATCGCGTGCAGGGGTGGCTGTTCGATCGCAACAAGCTCGCGCCGACCTACTCGGCGAAAGAAATCACCGACCCGTTCCCCTTCAACGCGTTCTATCCGGAGTTCGACGCGCCGGATATCGATGGCTCGACGTATCAACTGGAAGTGTCCGGTCTGGTGTCGGACAAGCGCACGTGGAATCTCGATCAACTGCGCGCCTTGCCCCAGGTTTCACAGATTACGCGGCACATCTGCATCGAAGGATGGAGCGCGATCGGGCAATGGCGTGGCGTGCCATTTCGCACGTTCCTCGAACGCATCGGCGCCGATCTGAGCGCCCGCTACGTCGGCTTCAAATGTGCGGACCGTTATTACTCGAGCCTCGACATGGCGACCGCTTTGCATCCGCAAACCCAGCTCACGCTCGACTTCCGCGATGCGCCGCTGCCGGCCAAATACGGCTACCCGCTGAAGCTGCGCGTACCGACCAAACTGGGCTTCAAGAATCCGAAGCACATCGCGGCGATTTTCGTGACCAACACGAACCCTGGCGGCTATTGGGAAGACCAGGGGTACAACTGGTTTAGCGGGCTATAACGCTTCCCGGGAACGCGCGCTTATACCGCGGTCACATAACGCGGGACCGGCCTGACCACGCGCGGCGGCGGCGGTGCATCGTACACGGTGCGCATGCGCTTGACTTCATCGACCGGGCTCAGGCCGAACAGACGCTTGAACTCGCGGCTGAATTGCGACGCGCTTTCGTAACCGACGCGTGCCGCTGCCGCACCGGCATTCAAACCGTCGTGCGCCATCAGCAAACGCGCGTGATGCAAACGCGTGGTCTTCACGTATTGCATCGGCGAGGTTGCCGTCACGGCCTTGAATTGCGCATGAAAGACGGCGAGGCTCATGCCGGCTTCAGAGGCGAGCGTATCGACGTCGAGTTGCCCCTGATAGTCGGCGTGGATGCGCCTTAACGCCTTGGCGATGCGGCCGAAATGATTCTGATGCGTGAGCGCCGCGCGAATCGCATCGCCCTGCTCGCCCGTCAACACGCGATAACAGATTTCGCGGACCACGCCTGGCGCCAGAATCCGCGCATCGAGCGGTGAGGCCAACGCGTCCATCAAACGCTGCACGGCGTTGGACAGGGCCGGGTCCAGCGGCGTCGAATAGATGCCGAGCGGCTCGTTCTGTGTAGCGCCCTGCGTTTCGTTCAGCGCCATCAGCAACTCGGCCACCATGGTCAGATCGACACGCACCGAGATCGCGAGGAACGGCTCTTCCGGACTCGCTTCGGTTTCGCATTCGAACGGCAGCGGCACCGACAGCACCAGGTATTGCTGTGCGTCGTACTGGAACACCTGATCGCCGAGAAAACCGCGCTTGCGGCCCTGACAGACGATCACGATGCTCGGCTCGTACATCACGGGCATACGCGGCATCGGACTATTGGCGCGCAACAGGTTGACACCTTCGAAACTCGAACGCGTCACGCCCGGTTTGGGCGCGAGCAAATCGAACAAATCGACCAGACGCTGCTGGGCAGGATCGGTGGGGCCGCCAGCGGCCGGGACGGGTTCAACGGAACGGGTTGACATGACGGTATAGTGACGCGCAAGAGAATAATGCTTGAAATTTAGCACCAAACGACCTACTGCGCTCACCGCCAGGAGTTTTAGGCAAATCTTCAAGACATTCAGGTATTCCCCGGTTCGCTCCCGGCCCCTACTATGGGAACCCTGCCGGATCATCTATTTCCACGCTGCGCCGGGCTCGGTTACCTGCTCACCGTTTCGGTGAATACGTCGACCACCGCCTGCGCCCTGATCCCGGTTCATGACAAGGTTTGGCCGCATCGGCGACGCGCGTCGCCCATCGCCGGCGCCTTGCGACATCACCCTCTTTGCTGGAGTTACCCATGAGCACGACTTACGCCTATGCAGCGACCGACGCTACCGCGCCGCTCGCTCCGTTCGAAATTCAGCGCCGCGAACTGCGCGCCCATGACGTGCAGATGGAAGTCCTGTTTTGCGGCGTGTGCCATTCCGACTTGCATCAGGCACGCAACGAATGGAAGAACACGATTTTTCCGGTGGTGCCGGGCCATGAAATTGTCGGTCGTGTGACGGCGGTTGGCCCGGACGTGACGAAGTACAAGGCAGGCGATCTGGTGGGCGTGGGATGCCTGGTCGATTCGTGCCGTACGTGTGCGAGTTGCGAGGAAGGTCTCGAGCAGTATTGCGAAAACGGTTTTGTCGGCACGTACAACGGTGTGGACCGGGTTGACGGTCAGATCACTTACGGCGGCTATTCGACGCAACTGGTGGTGGACGAGGCATTTACGCTGCGCGTGCCGGAGAATCTCGACCCGGCGGGTGTGGCGCCGTTGCTGTGCGCGGGTATCACGACGTATTCGCCGCTGCGCACTTGGGGTGCCGGTCCCGGCAAGAAGGTCGGGATTGTCGGCCTGGGCGGCCTCGGTCACATGGGCGTGAAGCTGGCCCGTGCAATGGGCGCGCATGTCGTGTTGTTTACGACGTCGCCGTCGAAGATTGAAGATGCCAAGCGGCTTGGTGCGCATGAGGTTGTCATTTCGAAGAATGCTGAAGAGATGGGCGCGCATGCTAACAGTTTCGATTTCATTCTGAATACTGTGGCTGCGCAGCATGATTTGAATCCGTTTTTGAATTTGCTGAAGCGTGATGGGACGATGACGCTGGTTGGGGCGCCGGAGCATGACCATCCGTCGCCGCAGGTGTTCAATCTGATCTTTAAGCGTCGCAGGCTGGCTGGGTCGTTGATTGGTGGGATTGCTGAGACGCAGGAAATGCTCGATTTTTGCGGCGAACATGGGATTACTTCGGATATTGAGGTGATTGCTATGCAGGGGATTAATGAGGCTTATGAACGGATGCTTAAGAGTGATGTTAAGTATCGGTTTGTGGTTGATCTGGATTCCTTAAGGAAGTGATTTTGGTTTTTTGCCTTTAGCGGCGGCATTGGCCGTGTTCTTAGGGCTTTGGCCTTTCCTTGAATTGTTAGTGGTCTATTAGTGTTGCCCCTGTGCGGGGCGGCACCTACTTCTCTTTGCCGGCTGCAAAGAGAAGTAGGCAAGAGAAAGCAGCTCAAACCGCTCATGCTAAGTGGGCACCGTGGTCTGCTGCGGGTAGTGGTGCATCTGGAATCCGTGTTCTCGCACATTCCGCGTTAGTGACAAAGGTGTCATCAGCTCCCACTCCGCACTGCGTGCGTCGCGGACGGGTTTGCATGGGAAACCGGCGGCTTCGGTTGAGGTTTGTGGGGGCCGTCGGCTTCGCCTTGGCGAGGCGCCGTCGCACTCATGGGCGAACCCCACTTCAAATAAAGATCGATCACTCGCGGTGGCAGTGGCGATGCAATAACGAGTCATGGTGCCGGAAAAACACGAGAGCCCAAACCCAAAGGCTTAAACGCGAGAGCGCCAACGCAAGGACCAACGTAGCTGGCGGTTTTAAGAAGTACTCTTCGGCGCGCGCAGCGCCGCCGGAAGTATGAGTCCCTTGTCACAAGCGCATGCCGGTGCACGAACCCAGATTCCAGATGCACCACTACCCGCAGCAGACCACGGGACCCGCTTAGCAGGAGTGGTTTGAGCTGCTTTCTCTTGCCTACTTCTCTTTGCAGCCGGCAAAGAGAAGTAGGTGCCGCCCCGCACAGGGGCAACGCTAATAGACCACTAACAATTCAAGGAAAGGCCAACGCCCTAAGAACACTGACAAACAAGCGCCGCGCAGGCAAAACCCACACCTTTATTTCACCAACAGGAGTTTGCATCGTGATTGACAGAATAACTGCAATGCGGACATTCATCCGAATCGTGGACACCAACAGCTTCACCCGCGCAGCGGAGTCCCTCAACATCCCCCGCGCGACAGCGACAACCATCGTCCAGAATCTGGAAGCCCTACTAGGCACCGCCCTCCTAACCCGCACGACGCGGCGCCTGAGCATCACCCCTGAAGGCGCAGCCTACTACGAACGCTGCGCGCAGATCCTCGCCGACATCGACGAAATGGAGGCGAGCCTCCGTCACGCAACGGATAACCTGACCGGCCGCCTGCGCATAGAAATGCCCGGCGCGGTAGCAAGCACCATCGTCCTTCCAGCACTGGAAGACTTCCACGCCCGCTATCCGAATCTCGATCTCGCCATCGGCATCAGCAACCGCACGGTTGACCTGATCTCGGAAGCCATCGACTGCAGTATCCAGCTAGGCGAATTGCCAGACTCGAATCTGATCGCGCGGCAATTGGGCACCCTCGAGCACGTGACATGCGCAAGCCCGGCTTATCTGGCCCGACATGGCACGCCCGTCGATCTCGACGATCTGCGCGGACACGTCGCCGTCAATTGCATGTCGCCGCATAACGGCCGCGAAGTCGATTTCGACTTCGAAGTGGACGGCGAAGCGCAAAACGTCAAGGTCAGAGGCTTCGTTAAAGTCAGCGACGAGCAGGCTTATCTCACCTGCGGATTGCAAGGCCTGGGGTTGATCCAGCCCGCGCGAATCGCGGCACAGCCCTACCTCGATTCAGGACTGTTGCGCGAAGTACTGCCGCAATGGAAACCCGTGCCGATGCCGGTCTCGGTCGCGTATGTGAAGAACCGCCGGGTGTCCCCACGCGTGCGGGCCTTCGTCGACTGGCTCGCGGAGTTATTCGAGCAGACCGAACACGTCGATCAGGACCTGTCGCGAGTCCGTCAGTTGTTGCGCGGTCTGCATCCCGCTTGAGGCGGGTTTCATGCAGGCCCGCAACACCACGTCAGTTCGGTAGTGTCACCGGCACCGGACGTGTCAGCAGATCAACGTAGAAATTGAAAAAGCTCGGATTGTCGAAGCGTTTCACCACCGTCATCTTCTGCAAACCCGCCGGCGGGGAACTGGTGTAACCGGTCGACTTGCCGTCATTGGCGCCGAAGCTCATATCCACATCCACCCATTCATCCACCGTCTGCGTCGCGAACGACGGATGCATCAGATACGCCAGCGTCAGCGGTCAGCCGCGCGGACCATGGACCTGGTAGCCGCGAGTCACGAAGACAAGCGGCGCATTACGCGAACTTACGGCTGACGTGCCTGCGGCGCAGCCCCCGGACAAGCCGGGTCTTTACCCCAATGTCCATCGCACACGCGCCAGCGGCACAACTGGTCTTCGAAGAAGCCGCGTTGCCCGCACTCTTTCACGCGTTCGGCCAGCTTGGCGTTCCCAGGCGCAGCCAATGCGCTGACCTTGGTGGCCGTGCTCCCGTCTGCCGCTTTCGCGTCGGCCGGTTTGGTGCGCGCCACGAGCGCAGCCAATAGATCGGCATCCGAATCATCTTTCGAAGCATTACCAGTCGGACGCGATTTCTTCGTTTGAGCGACCGCGGTCGGCGCGCTCGCGTGATGATTGCTTGCGCTCGCGCTTTCCTTCTTGCTGTGTGCCGTCGCGTCGTGTTTCGCATTGCTGGCGACAGCCGTTGAGCTCTTAGCGTGCTTTGCCGCCGGCACCGTGACCGCCGACGCGGCCGCTGCGGACGCAACCGGCGTAGACGCGTTGCTCGGCTCAGCGCCATCGGCAAGCGCGCGCGATAAGCGGCTTTCATCGCCACTTGCAGGCGCACTCGCGGAGGCCGCTGGCGCCTTGCTGTCGCTGTCGTCAGCAACGATCGTGGCCGCTTGCGACGACGCTGCAGCCGGCGCCTCCGCTTTCGCAGTGACCTGCGCAGCACCGCTCGCGGCAGACGCCGGCACAGCAGCTTTCCCTGGGTTGGCGGGCGTGGCCGACGCCAACGACTCCGTCTGCACACGCTGCTGCATATGCCACGCGCCCCAACCGCCGGCCGCGATCACCAGCAAGGCGACCAGCAGGAGCGGCGTTTTCGACCGGCGTGGTTTATCGGCAGGCGGCTCGACACGGCCTTCCAGATTCGCGAGGATTCGCGAACCATTGCCATCGGCGCCCTTCGCCTTATCGGATAACAGGCTAGGTGGGGCTTTGGAATTCGAACTTTCCGGCGCACTCATTCACTGTCTCATTGAATCCTGGATTATTTCGCCGTGATAATACCGTTCCGGCTCCTCTCCGAGCAGGCCTGATTCTAAGAGCAAGCATTACAAAATACAATTGTTTCCAATTTCCGGGGTCGACTTTGATTGCCGTAGTACTTCTCGCCTATTTCGCCTTCGCCGTTGTGATCGCCGCAATGCTGCTATTGCCGGCGGTACGCGCCTCTTTATTAGGCGCCGCACTCGCCATTCATGGCCGCGTTATGCGCGGAGCATCTCAAGGTGCTTCACGTGCTCGCGGTCAATTAGTGCGTTCGGCAAAAATTTCGCAATCGACTGCAGTCGATATGCAAAAGTTACTGGCAAAGCGGCGCTTGCTGATTTTTACCACCACAGGTATTCTTGCGACGCCGCCATTGGTGGCATTGGCTTTACGCGGTCGGCAATTATTCCAATTCGATGACACTGCACGGGTACCGGACGAGAAAATTGCCGCGTTATTGAATGGCGAACAGCTCGTGCCCCCGCCGCCGCTGCCGCCCGAGGTATTTGCAACGCAGGAAGTGGAGCAGATTCGGCCCGCGCTGAAAGACGCGAGCCGCGACTGGAATTTGCTCGACGCCGATTTCAGAACGCGTTTATTGCTCGTTTACAAAATCATGCACGAGCAGTACGGGTATGAAATGGCATTGCTGGAAGGTTATCGCAGTCCGGAGCGGCAAAACCGCCTGGCGCAAATGGGGGGCAACGTCACCAATGCCGCAGCGTTTCAAAGCTATCACCAATACGGTCTTGCCGCGGACAATGCGTTTTTGCGCGACGGCAAGCTCGTCATTTCAGAAAAAGATCCCTGGGCCATGCGAGGCTATCAGTTATACGGACAGACGGCCGAACAGGTCGGCCTGACGTGGGGTGGCCGTTGGAAATTGATGGATCTCGGGCACGTTGAATATCACAAACCCGGCTTCGTCCTGGGCCGTGGTCATTAAGGCGAAGTGGGCAATAAAGAGGTTGGCAATGGGGCGTTCAAGCAAATTTTCTGGCAAAAATCGGCAATGCCGCATGCATAACGGCATTCGCCCCATCGCCATCGGCGAAACATTCCATGGCGGATTTAACAATCCGGCCGCATTCACCTTCGCCTGAATATGCTTTCGATTTGTTTCAAACGCGGCGCAGGCAGACTTTGCCCGCGCTCGCGCCATGCTGTTTGCCACACACGCGCCACAACACACATCACCAAGACCTGAACGGCTTATGCGACGCATTCTTAACGTGTTGACCCATACACGCACGCTCTCGATCATCGGCTTGCTCGCGCTCGCTGCTGTTTTGTTCATCGGTGCCGATACCTTGCAGATCGACCTCATGTGGCCTGCCATCGTGCTCGGCGCGGTGATCGCGCTATGGCTGCTGGTCTGGGTGGTGCGCCGCCTGCGCGCACGGCGCGCGAACAACAAGCTCGGCGAAATGCTCGAGCAGCAAGCCGAAAAACAGACCGAAACCGGCCCCGCCCCAACGCCCGCGCGCCAGGCCGAACTCGACGTGCTGCGCACGCGCCTCGTCGACGCGGTGAAAACGATCAAGACCTCGAAGATCGGTCAGATGTCCGGCGGCTCGGCACTGTACGAATTGCCCTGGTACATCGTGATCGGCAACCCGGCGGCGGGCAAGAGCAGCGCCGTGCTGAATTCCGGTCTGCAATTTCCTTTCGCCGACAAGAACAACGCCGTGATTCACGGCATCGGCGGTACGCGCAATTGCGACTGGTTCTTCACAACCGAAGGCATTCTGCTCGACACCGCCGGCCGCTATTCCGTGCACGAAGAAGACCGCACCGAATGGATCGGCTTCCTTGGCCTGCTCAAGCGCTTCCGGCCAAAGGCGCCGATCAACGGCATCATCGTCACGGCGAGCATCGCCGAGTTGACCAGCAGCAAGCCCGAGTTCGCGATCAATCTCGCGAAGAATCTGCGCCAACGGGTGCAGGAACTGACCGAGAAGCTCGAAGTGTTCGCGCCGGTGTATGTGATGTTCACCAAGGCTGACCTGATCACGGGCTTCACCGAATTTTTCAGCGGCAGCGACCGCCACGAATACGACCGCGTGTGGGGCGCCACCCTGCCCTACGAGCCAGACGAAAAGCGCGACGTGGTGGGTCTGTTCGACGAGCACTTTGAAGAGCTCTACGACGGCCTGAAAGAAATCAGCGTCGCGCAGATGTCGATCAACCGCGGCAACAAGCTCTCGCCGGGCCAGTTGAGCTTCCCGCTCGAATTCTCGGCGATCAAGCCCGCGTTGCGCGCGTTCCTCGCCACGCTGTTCGAAACCAACCCGTTCCAGCACAAGCCGATTTTCCGCGGCTTCTACTTCACCAGCGCGTTGCAGGAAGGCGAAACCAACAGCGCCGCCGCCACGCGCATCGCCAACCGCTTCGGCCTCTCCGCGGACAGTCTGCCCAAGCCGCATAGCGCGTTCTCGAAGAACGGCTTCTTCCTGCGCGACCTGTTCTCCAAGGTGATCTTCGCCGACCGGCAGACCGTCAAGCAGTTCGCCAGTCCCGCCAAGACGCGCATGCGTTATGCCACGTTTTTCGGCTTTGTCGCGGTGCTCGCGTTGGCGCTCGGGGGCTGGACGTGGTCGACGATCGGCAATGAGCAGCTCGCCGACAACGTCAAGGCCGACCTCGACAATGTGGTGCGCCTGCAGCAGAACCGCAACGACCTGCAATCGCGCCTGCAAGCCATGGACATCCTAGAAGACCGCATCGACCAGCTCGAACAATTCCGCCGCGACAAGCCGCTGGCCGTGTCGCTCGGGTTGTATCAGGGCGACCGCCTCGAGCAGCACTTGCTCACCGAGTATTACAACGGCGTGCGCCAGATCCTGCTCGACCCGGTCTCGCAGAATCTCGCGTCGTTCCTGAAGGACGTCAATGCGCACCCCGATCAGCTCGCGCCGCTGAACCGCACGCCGGACGCCGCCGCGATTCCGGTGTCCGCGCACACGGCGATGGCGGCGAACAGCCAGGGTGGCCTGTATAGCGACGCGTCGCCGACCAACGTCGAAGACGCGTACAACGCGCTCAAGACCTACCTGATGCTGAGCGACAAGCGTCACGTGGAAACCGCTCACCTGACCGATCAGGTCGCCCGCTTCTGGCGCGGCTGGCTCGAAACGAATCGCGGCAACATGCCCCGCGACGAGATGATCCGCAGCGCCGAGCGCATGATCACCTTCTATCTGTCGCGCGTGTCCGACAACGACTGGCCGATGATCGACCAGAACCTCGGCCTCGTCGACCAGACCCGTGAAAACCTGCGCCGCGTGGTGCGCGGCATGCCGGCTCGTCAGCGTGTCTACGAAGAAATCAAGGCGCGTGCGTCGACCCGCTTCGCGCCGATGACGATCGCGCGCATCGTCGGCGAAAACAATACGGCGCTGGTGGCCGGCAGCTACGCGATTCCCGGCACCTTCACGCGTGAAGCGTGGTTCCAGTACGTGCAGCCGGCGATTCGCGATGCCGCCACCAAGGAATTGCAGGCCAAGGACTGGGTGCTCAATACATCCGCGCACGACGACCTGACGCTCGAAGGCAGCCCCGAGCAGATCCAGAAAGCACTCGTGGCGATGTACAAGACGGAGTACGCGATGCACTGGCAGAAGTTCATGCAAGGCATTGCCGTGCAGAGCTTCGGCAGCTTCGGTCAGGCGGTGGATGCGATGAACCGTCTCGGCGACCCGCAGGATTCGCCGATCCGCAAGGTCCTCGAAACCGCGTATGACCAGACTTCGTGGGACAACCCGTCGCTCTTCAACGCGAACCTGAAGCGCGCGCAAACCGGCATGACGAGCTGGTTCAAGAACTGGTTCTCGCGTGCGCCGACCGGCCAGTTGAACGCCAATATCGACATCAACGGCAATCCGGTCGAAGTGCCGATGGGTCCGATCGGCCAGGAGTTCTCGGCATTGGGCCGCATCGTCGTCTCCGGCGACAACGGCTCGATGTTGAAGGGTTATATGGACACGCTCTCGAAGGTCCGTACGCGCTTCAACGTGATCAAGAACCAGGGCGATCCGGGACCGGGCGCGCGTCAGCTGATGCAGCAGACGCTCGACGGCAGCGGCTCTGAATTGGCCGATTCGCTGAAGTACGTCGACGAACAGATGCTGACGGGCCTCACCGATTCGCAACGCAAGGCACTGCGCCCGCTGCTGGTGCGTCCGCTGATGGCGGCGTATGCGGTGGTGATCCAGCCGGCCAGCGTCGAAGTCAACAAGGTGTGGAACGCACAGGTCTACCAGACCTTCCAAGGGTCGCTGGCGAACAAATATCCGTTTGCAGGCGATGCGAAGGTCGAAGCCGGCGCCGGCGAAATCGCCCAGGTGTTCGGGCCGGACGGCGCGATCGCCAAGTTCGTCGGCACCACCCTCGGGCCGCTCGCGGTGCGCCGCGGCGACACGCTGACCTCGCGCACATGGGGCGACATGGGTCTCGCGCTGACGCCCGACTTCACCAGCGGTTTCGCGCGCTGGGTGGCACCGCTTGCCGGTGGCGCGGCGACCTCGGGTGGTCAAAGCTCGGCCGAACCGCAGACCGTGTTCCAGATCCTGCCGCAGCCGAGCAGCGGCACCACGGAATACACGCTCGCGATCGACGGCCAGCAAATGCGTTACCGCAATACGCCGCCGCAGTGGACCAACTTCGTGTGGCCGAATCCGTCGGGCTCGCCGGGCGCCACGCTGAATGCCACGACCTTCGACGGCCGCACGCTGCAACTGGTCAACGAGCCGGGCCGCTACGGTCTGGAGAAACTGATCAACTCGGCGCAACGCAAACGCCGTCCGGATGGCACCTTCGATCTGTCGTGGACGCAAGGCAATGTCACGGTGGCGGTCAGCATGCGCATCATCAGCACGTCGCAGGCCTCGGGCGGCGCCAGCAGCGATGCACCGCAACAGCAAAGCCTGCGCGGCTTGCGGCTGCCGTCGTCGGTAGCGGACGTGAGCGCCGCGGCGAATTCAGTCAATGCGACAGCCGCGGGTGCGCCAGGACCAACAGGAACAGCGGGCACCGTGCCCGCTGTCGCACCGGCCTCACCAGCGGCACGGCCGGCCACGGCCGCCGCCGCGGTTTCGAACACAGGAGGTGCGCAATGACGCAAACCGTGCAGGCGCAAATCGCCTACTTCGGCAAGATCCCGTCGCGCGGCGACTTCGTCAAAAGCGCGCATAACCCGCAATTGCTGGCCACGCTCGACCGCTGGATCGCCGAGGCCATGGAGTTGCTCACTGACGATCCGCGCTGGAAGATCGTCTACGAAAACGCCAAGCCGATGCACTTCGCGTTCCTCGGCTCGCGCAGCAAGCTAGCGATCGCCGGGCATATGGTGGCGAGCCAGGATCAATCGTCGCGCCGCTTTCCGTTTCTTGCCGCCACCGCGCTGGAAGTTGAAAAGCCGCTGACGTTCCTCGCGCACAGTCCGCTGGCCTTCGCGCGCCTGTGGTCGCGTATCGCCTCGCAGATGAAGCCGTTGCTCGGCGTGAGCGAGCCAGCCGGCGCGTTGCACGCGCTCGGCGAAACGCAAGTGCCGATCGAAATCGGCGGCGGTCCGGGCAATCCGCACGACGGCACCTTCAACGACTTCGTCGAGCATCAGACCCTCTCCGGCCTCGAACAGATGCTGCTTGCGAGCGGCCATCCGGTGCGCTTGCGTGGCGCGATGCTGGCGCTCGGTTCGCTGCTGCGTCCGGTGATGCAAAGCGGTTCGTCGCATCTCGAACGCGGGCTCACACTGCCGCTGCCGAACGATCCGTTCTATCGCTCGCTCGTCGCCGCTTTCTGGCTCGAACTGATCGCACCGTTCGTCTCGCAGGCCGATTTCGAACTGGCGATTTTTATCGGCACGATTGCCGAGCGCGAACGGCTCATCATCGGCTTTAACGGTGCCTCGGCCAAAACGCTGCACAGCGTGGTCGATCCGCAGGCGTACGCGGCACACAACATCGATATCGACGATCCCGAGTGGATCGACGAACACGCACAAAACGACCATGGCATCAGCAAGCTCGTCAGCTACCTCGACCAACCGCAACTATCGTTGCGTGTCAGCATCGACACGTTCCGCGAAGCATTCACGGGAGCGTGACACGATGTTGAGCAAACACACGCGCATTGCCTCGCTGCTGGCGGGCCTTCTCGTCTGCGCACTCGCCCATGCCGACAACGACGGCCCGGCACGCGTCACGCCGGTCGACAACAGCGGCATGGCGATTCGCACGACAGTTCTGCCCGCGCCTTCTTCGGCTCAGCAGGGCACTGCAGGTCCTGCTGTCAGCACGGCCGGCCTCGCCAGCGGTACGACGGGCGGCGGCACCGGTGCGATCAGCGCAGCGCCGCCGCCCGCCAATGCAACGCCGGGCCAGGTGGTGGTGGGCGGAAAGGTGCCGGATGAAGCGACCAAAGCGGCCGTGCTCGCACGTCTGCGCGACACCTACGGCGCGGCCAACGTGGTCGATCAGATCGAAGTCGCCGACGTCGCGACGCCGCCGAACTGGTCCGCCAACGTGCAAAAGCTGATCGGCCCGCAGTTGAAGCAGATCAGCAAAGGCCAGTTGAAGATCGACGGCACGCAGATCGACGTGAAGGGCGAGGTGCATAACGAATCGCAGCGCCAGCAACTCGCAAGCGATATGGCGAACGCGCTGAATCCGACCTACACGATCAAGAACGGCCTGCGCGTGAGCGCATCGGAACAGGGCCTGCTCGACCAGACGCTGGCGAACCGCACAATCGAGTTCGAGACGGGCAGCGCGACACTTACGCCGCAAGGCCGCGCGATTCTCGATCAGATGGCGGCCGTGTTGTCGAAGATGCAGACGAAGACGGTGGCGATCATCGGCCATACCGACAACTCGGGCAATCGCACCTCGAATATCGCGCTGAGCCAGGCGCGTGCGGATGCGGTGAAGGGTTATCTGGTCGCGAGAGGCATTCCGCCCGAGCAGATGACGACCACAGGGGTTGGTCCGGATCAGCCGATCGCATCGAACGATACGACCGACGGGCGGGCGCGTAATCGGCGTATTGAGTTTCGCGCGGGGTCTTGAGTTGCTGCTTGCTTGACCTTATGAATTGAAAAAGCCTGGCACCGATTTCGATGCCAGGCTTTTTTGCTTGTGTTCAAGGAAGTTCTAGCTGTTTTCCTCGGGCTTCACGCCCAACAACTCGCGAATATGCGCGAGCGACCCATCGTCCTTCACCACCGACGACAACCACTGATGCAAAGGCATATCCGCGCACTCCGCCGCCTTGTCCGCAAGGTAGGCAGCCGGATTATGCGGCTCGGTGCTGCGAAAGAACTTGGCCACGGCACGCAACTGCGCGACGGCTTGCGCACGGCTCTGGATTCCTGCAATCGGGCTGATCGTGGTCGGCATGGTCGTCAACACGGGTTCCTCGCGTTGCGGTGAAGTCTTGAAGGTAGGCTCGGCGCGTTCGTGTTCTTCCGGCTTCGGCGCTTTCGGCGGCGACGCTTCAGCGCTGACGCCCAGTTCGCGTGCAAAGCGTTCCGCCAACCGGTAGACGCTCTCGTACGCATCTTTCGCCTGACGGAAACTCGGTGCTGAATCGGCCGCGCGCTGGTCCAGTTGCTGTTCGAGTGCGAGCATTGCCGCTTCGAATGCTTTCAGATCCACCAGCAGGGTCGAATAGAACGCCGGCGGCGTGGCGCGTTTCGACGCCTCGATCTGCTCGATGGAAGGCTTGCCGCGCGCGATGTCGTCGGCGTGATCCGGATCGCGCTTGACCGCTTGCGCGACGTGCGTGGCCACGTCCCAATCGATCGTACTGTACGAGCTGCCTTGCGACGACGTGAGCGGCATCGCCCGCAGCAGATCACCGGTGCGGCCCATCAGCCACGCGACGTTGCCGAGGCGATACTCGGTGTCGTCGCCTTCCGGCAACGGATGCACGTGATCCCAGTACTTTTCGCACAACCCCGTCAGCAGTGCATACCCTTGCGTGAGACCGGTCACGCCCTCTTCGATGGCCAACGCCTCGGTGAGCCAGACAGCGAGGCGCAGGTCCTTGGTCTGCGTCTGCAGCAGGTTGCTGGAGCGTTCGACCACGAATGGCCAGTCGGCCTCCTTGATATCCGTGACCCATTCGCCTTGATCCAGCGACGGGTCTTCGAATCGGCGCGCGTGCTGAATCGCGTCGAAATCCGCCGAAAACAGCAGGTCGTCGCCACAAGGCGAGGCTTCGCTGATCGGCGCCAGCAGCGTGTTCAGATTAGTCGGCATGACAGAAAGCAATAAGGTTCCGGTACGGCATTAAAACAGATTGGCAGGCAGGCGGGGACTTGCCTGTTCACGCAACCGTGTATTCGAACTCGCCCGCCTCGCTCGCACGGACCGCGATCCGTTCGATCGCGGTGCCGTTGGCAATACGCTCGAGCATCTGCTGCGCGACTTCGGGCAATAGCGTGCCGTTCAGAATGTGGTCCACATTGCGCGCGCCGGAATCCACTTCGGTGCAGCGCGCCAGCACAGCGTCGACGAGCGACTCGTCCCACTCGAACACCGCTTTGTGATTCGATTCGATGCGGCGGCGAATCCGCTCCAGCTTCAAGTCGATGATTTCGGCCAGCACGTCGTCGGAGATCGGGTAGTACGGCACCACTTTCATACGACCGAGGAACGCCGGCTTGAACGTCTTGTACAGTTGCGGGCGCAACGTCTCCGCGAGTTCGTCCGGATCGGGCAGTTCTTCGGCGCTCTTGTTCAGGCATGCCTGCATCACCGCCTGCGAGCCGACGTTCGAGGTCAGAATGATCAGCGTGTTGCGGAAATCGATCTCGCGCCCTTCGGCGTCGTCCATCGTGCCCTTGTCGAACACCTGGAAGAACATTTCCAGCACGTCGGGGTGTGCCTTTTCCACTTCGTCGAGCAGCACGACCGAATACGGATTGCGACGCACCGCTTCGGTCAGCACACCGCCCTCGCCGTAACCAACGTAGCCCGGCGGCGAACCCTTCAGGCCCGACACGCTGTGCGCCTCCTGATACTCGCTCATGTTGATCGTGACCATCTTGCGTTCGCCGCCGTACAGCACGTCGGCGAGTGCCAGCGCGGTTTCGGTCTTGCCGACACCCGACGGTCCGACGAACATGAACACGCCACGCGGTTTGTTCGGATCTTCGAGACTCGCGCTGGCGGTGCGCACGCGCTGCGCGATCGCATCGAGCGCATGGTCCTGCCCGATCACGCGAGCGGCCAGCAACGGCTGCAGATTCAGCACGGTCTGGATTTCGTCCTTGATCATGCGGCCGAGCGGAATGCCGGTCCATGAAGCGACGATTTCGGCGACCACGTGGCCGTCGACCTGCAATGGGACCATCGGCTGGCCGCCCTGCAATGCATGCAATTCCGCAACACGCGTGGCCAGCGTTTCGCGCGCCTGCTGAGCCTTGTCGGCCTGCGCGGCGTCTGCACTACTTACGCGCGCGGCGTCGATTTCCGCACGCAAGCCGACGATCTCCGTCACCAATGCGCGCTCCTTGTCGTAGCGCGCGTCGTCAACGGCCAGGTCTTTCACGTCTTCTTCACGCAGGCTGCGCAGTTCCGCGAGCCGCTCGTCGTGCAACGCACCGCTCGCCACTTCGCGCTCCAGCGCCGCGATTTCGGCGTCGATGCGTTCGAGGCGTTTCTTCGTGTCGTCGATCGCGGCGGGTGTCGAGCTATGTGCGAGCGCGACTTTGGCGCAGGCGGTGTCGAGCACGCTGATCGCTTTGTCCGGCAGTTGACGGCCGCTGATGTAGCGATGCGACAGACGCACTGCTTCGGTGATCGCATCGTCCAGCACGCGAACGTTGAAATGCTTTTCCATCAACGCGGCCATGCCGCGCAACATCGCTGCAGCGAGCGTCTCGCTCGGTTCTTCGATCTTCACGACCTGGAAACGCCGCGCCAGCGCCGCATCTTTCTCGAAGTACTTCTTGTATTCGCTCCACGTAGTCGCCGCGATGGTGCGCAATTCGCCGCGCGCCAAAGCGGGCTTCAGCAGATTCGCCGCGTCGTTCTGCCCGGCCTGGCCGCCGGCGCCGATGATCGTATGCGCTTCGTCGATAAACAGAATGATCGGATGCGGGCTCTTCTTCACCTCGTCGATCACGTTCTTCAGGCGGTTCTCGAACTCGCCTTTGACGCTTGCGCCGGCTTGCAGCAGCCCCATATCGAGCACGTGCAACGCGACTCCTTTCAGCGGTGCGGGCACGTCGTCGGCCGCGATGCGCAGCGCGAGGCCTTCGACCACCGCCGTTTTACCGACGCCCGCCTCGCCCGTCATGATCGGATTGTTCTGCCGGCGGCGCATCAGGATGTCGATCGTTTGGCGAATCTCGCCCTCACGGCCGATCACCGGATCGATCTTGCCTTCACGCGCACGCTGCGTCAGATTGCTGGTGTAGGTATCCAGCGCGGGGGTTTTAGAAGGCGCACCGGGTGCGGAGTCGGCCGCAGCTGCATCGCTTACGGCTTCTGCGGCGTTCTCTGCCGCATTGCTACGTTCGACTTCACGCGACCCCGCGGTCATTTCGTCGAACTTGTGCTTCAGATCCGTCACCCGCACGTCGCGCAGCAGCGGCGACATGCGCTCAGCAAATTGCGCAAGGTCCGGCGCCGTCAGCAACGCGAGCAGCAAATGCCCCGAGCGAATCCGTCCGATCTGCGAATCGAGCGACGCGATCAGCCACGCCTGTTCGAGCAAATCGATCAGATGCTTCGAAAACACAGGCGTGCGCGTATTGCCGGTTTTCAATCGCTGCAATTCGCGCTCGATATCAGCACGCAAGGCATGTGCGTCGACCCTGCATGCGCGCAGTACCAGCGTGACGTCGCTCGCCGGTTCATCCAGCAGCGCCAGCAACAGATGTTCAAGGTCGACCTCATAGTGACCGCGCGCGAGACAGTTGTTCGCCGCGAGCAAAGCCGCCTGCCGGCAGGTCGGATTCAGTTTGGCGATCAGAGTATTGAGGGACGTGCTCATGTCGTGCGATCCGGGTCCAGGTTCTATCGTTGTAGTCAGTGAATCACATGCAATTCGTAGCGGGCATCCGCACGGTCACGGTCGGCTTCTCTCGTGCACAGGAATGCGTCCCAGCCGAGGCGCGCACCGCCGCTCAGCATGCTGGGTCCCACCTCCTTGCGGCGCAGTACCAGCGAGACCTCATATTCGAGGGTCACGCCGGCGAGCAGCGTCAGCATGCGTTCGAGCGCCACGGCGCGGTCGGCGCCAGGCAAAAACGCTTCGTAGTCGGCCTTGTCGAGTGGCCCGATCACGAGCCGCGCGCGCATGTCGCGTTGCCAGACCCGTTCACCCGCCAGCGCGGTAGCGCCGAGCGTCGCGTTGACACCGCCGAGCACGGTCAATTGATCGCGCGGCACGTCGTACCATTTGCCGACGAACTGCTCGACGCGCACCCGCACCTTGAAGTACTCGGACAGCGTACGTTGCAGATAGGCCGCAGAAACCGGCCGGTGCCTTGCGGCCAATGCATAGCCGGCAATCGCTTCGTCGAATAGCGCGCCGTCGCCGCTTTGCAGACTGTTGCGCGTGTCGTCGTCGGCGACGCCTGCCAACGCGAGCAACAACGGTAGATAGCGTTCGTCGCGATCCAGTTCGTAATGAAACGGCAACCGGTACTTCTTCCACGCCGCGTAGAACAGCGCAGTCGCGCGATTCGAAAACACGTCGAAGAATTCGCGCGCGGCCCGGTCGCGCTTGATCTGCTCACGCGCGATGATCTGCTCGGTGTAATGCAGCGGCAACGCGCCCTGCCCGCCGAGCAAACCGAAAAACGCCGGCGTGATATCGACCTTGTGGAGCGAGCCTGCTTCGAGCGCGGCGGTGCGTTGCGGCTTCTCTTTCAGCGCCGTGCCTTCATCGTCGTAAGACTGTGCGCTGTGAATTTCGCTAGGCGGAAACGACATCGACAGCGAATTGCGAAAGGCAATCCGCTGCGCGACGATTTCACCGGGGCGTCCATGACTCGACGGCGTTTGTTGCGCGAACCACTTCTCGAGAATCCGCACCGCCTGAAAAAATTCGAAGCGATGCGGTTCGTCGAGAAGTTGCTCGACTACGCCAGGATCGATTCGCCGCTGCGCGGTTTGCATCGCAGAATCTCCTCGCCGGTGCGCTTCGACACGACGACCAGTTGCACAAAGCTGTTCAGATGCACGTACAGCCCAAAAAACGTATCGATCACCCGCACGAACGAAGCGAGACTCGTGCCGACGAAATGCTCTTCGTCGATCGTCAAACGAATCTCGATGCCGCGCACGAATGTTGCAAACGGCTTGCCCGGCAACCATTGCACCGCTGCGCGCTGTTCGATGCCGACCAGACCGTCGATATGCCGCGCCGACACCGCCGTGCGCCGCAAATCGTAAAGCACCAGCATTTCCTTCAGCGCCGACAGGCCGCTATTGGCGAGCGACACATGATTCAGCGCCAGATGCGAAATCAGCCGCCAGTGCGAGGCGCGCCCGCGTTCGAAACGCACGCTAGGTGTCGGCCTGCGCAGCATTGTGATGCTGCCGGTCAGCGAGCCGCCTTCCAGAAACAGATCGCCGCCTTCGAGGCCCACGGCGAGGCCGGCAGGCAGGTCGCGATTGGTACACGTCAGATCGAGACTCAGCGTATCGGTCTGCGGCGCGGCCGGTTCGAAGTCGATATCGACGATCGAGATTTCGGTCTCGTAGCCAGGGCTTTTCTGCGCAACCCAGTCGTTGCGTCGCGCGAACCAGTAGTGTCCCGCACGCGCCGCTTCGCCGTGATGCAGCGAATAGAACGGCCGGAATTCGATCACCGATTCTTCATGCGCCTGTTGCCGGACGAGTTTCACCGAGTCAATCGAATAGACTTCGTACGCGAATGCCCGGCGCGCTTCGGCGATCACCGGGTACGAAATCGCCTGGTGACTGATGCGGATCGGCTCGCCATGCTGTTCGAACAGATTCACGACCGGCGTGCAGAACAACCGGAAATGATGCGCGGACAACGAATCCAGCAAGCGCGCGACGTGAGAATCGCTGCGCACTTCCTTGAGTACGATGTGCAGCGTCAGACGCTGGCAGCGGCCGCTCGCGCGCGTCATCGCCGCCAGATCGAAATCGGTGAAGTTGAATTTTTCGGGGAAAGCAAAGTATTCGGTCAGCAACCGGTACGCCGGATGCGATTTGGCCGGATAGTCGATCAGCGCATCGTCTTCATCGAAACCGGCTTGCACCACTGGCGATTCACGCAGTTGGGTCCACACACCGCGGCGGTCGGCTTCCACATAAGTGGCCATCGCATTGACGAACAGACAATCCGCCAGCGCCGCGATAAACGATTGTTCGCCGTGCAGGTGCGTGCGCAACGTGCCGACTTTCAATGCGGAGAGATCGAGTTGCGCAGCCGTCGATTCGAACGTAATCGACACGATCGCCGTAGCGTTGCCCGGCAGGACGGTCGCACTCGGCGCCATTGCCACCGACGTGTATTTCGCCTCCGAGATCCGGATCGGTGCCAGCGTCACATCGTAGGCGGTCCGGAAACGGCATTGCACGCCGCGAATCGGGCGCGACTTGAGTTCGGTGCCACGCTCGACCTGCACCGGTTCGGTCAGATGACTGAGCGCGGCCGAGGTGCCCAACTGCGCGATCGAGCACGACGGAAACGGCCGCAGGTAGTGCGGATACAGCACTTCCAGCAGCGCTTCGGTGAATTCGGGGTAATCGTCGTCGAGTTTCTTGTTGATACGCGCACCCAACAGCGCGAACGATTCGATCATCCGCTCGACGTGCGGATCTTCGCAGTGCTCGCCCGACATCGCGAGGCGCGCTGCGATCTTCGGATAGCGCTCGGCGAAATCGCGCGAATAGCGCCGCAGAAATGATAATTCGCGCTCGTAATACGGCAGCAATTCTTCCATCGATCTATCCCCGAACCTGAACCATCGCCGCCCAATCTATCGCCACCGTTGCGCGTTAACGGCGGCAAAGCGGTACTCAAGATACTAAAACGCAGGTACTAAAGCTTCGCGCGTGCGCGCGTCACCGAATATTGCAGCGTAGAAGGCTGCAGCATCGCATCGAAACTCACCGGTTCTTCCGCCGGGTGCACGACCAGCAGCGCCTGAATCGCAAAGTTCAGCGCGTTGGTGGATTGTTCGTTCAATTCGAGCGTGACCGCCACCTGCTGCAAGCGCGGCTCATGCCGTGCGATTGCCTGTTGAATCGATTTGCAGATAAACGTGCGGTCGTAGTGGCTCGCCAAGCTCAAGCCCGCGAAATCGTTCAGGCCGTACGTCAGCACCGAGCGCTGGCATTCCGGCAGCGCCGCCAGCTCGTGCTCGGTCAGGGCAATCCGGGTGTTCAGGATTGCCTCAACGTCGCGTGCGACAGTGGCCTTCAACTCGTCCAACGACAATTGCCGCATCGCCGGGGAAGCCGGCAGATGCGGTTCGTCGTCGAACAGCTTGTCGAGAAAGCTGGGTTCGAAGCGTTTCATCAGCGTCCGAAAAACCGGTTCGATGCGAGGCGCGCGCGGCGGGCGTCAGCCTTTTCAGGCGCGCGCCGCATGCGCCCCGGCATCAGACCGCGTACGTCTTGTCGTTCTTCGTCAGGCTCCACGCGCCTTGCGCGTTGCCGCCCTGGTTGCCGCCGATCTTCTGCTGCGTGTACTTCCACTGCACGGCAGCGTACTTCAGCGAGAACTGTTCGGTCGGCAGGCCTTCGCCCACCACGCTCGGCGTGGCGCTCGAGATGATCACGTACTTGAGCTTCACTTCCAGGTACTTGATGCGGTTGCCTTCGCCGTCCGAACGCATGAAGTCGATCGTCACTTCGTCGAACGTCGTGCCGCCCGATGCGTGTTGATAGATCAGCGGGCTGACCACGTCAATGTCTTTCGTGAACTGCATGTCAGCGTGCTCGCAACGCTCGGACGTGTGACCGCCCGCCGTTGAAGCCGTTGCCGAACGCGGTTGCGTAATCGAGTGGCTCCACGAATCGATTTCGATCCAGCCAGCATGATCTTTATCGGCAGACTCGCCTTTGATCGCCGGATTGCCGAATTTTAAATAGATGTCCTTCATAACTCATCGACTCCCCAAAGAGGTGGTTTTAACAGCCTGCCCGTGCGGCCGGCACGGGCTTTCTGACTTCGTTTATGAATTTGCCGGTTTCGGCAGGTCAGCGACAAGCCGCAAAGAGATCGACAGCTCATCCAGTTGAAAGTGCGGACGCAGGAATGCGACCGAACGATACGCACCAGGTTTGCCCGGAATCTCCGAGACCTGTATCGATGCCTCGCGCAGCGGAAACTGCGCTTTCTGCTCCTGAGTCGCGTTGTCGTCCAGCAGCACGTACTGCGAGATCCAACGGTTCAGGAATACTTCGACGTTCTGCGCCGATGCGAAGCTGCCGATCTTGTCGCGCATCATCGCCTTCAGGTAGTGCGCGACGCGCGATACCGAGAAGATGTACTGTAGCTGCGCGGACAGCACGGCGTTCGCATTCGCGCTATCGGTGCTGTATTTCTTTGGCTTCTGCACCGATTGCGCGGCGAAGAACGCGGCGTAATCCGAGTTCTTGCAGTGCACGAGCGGAATGAAACCGAGGTCGCTCAGTTCCTTTTCGCGGCGGTCGGTAATCGCAATTTCGGTCGGGCATTTCAGCGCCACTTCGCCGTCGTCGGTCTTGAACGTGTGGGTGGGCAGGTCTTCAACCAGACCGCCGCCTTCCACGCCGCGAATCGCCGCGCACCAGCCAAAGTCGTCGAATGCAGCCGTCAGGCGGGCGGCAAATGCCCACGCTGCGTTACACCACAGATATTTGCTGTGATCGGTGCCGTCCACGTCTTCGACGAAGTTGAAGCCTTCTGCCGTAGCGCCGTCTTTCGGATTGAAAGGCAAGCGGCCGAGGAAACGCGGCAAGGTCAGGCCGACATAGCGCGAGTCTTCGGAGTCGCGGAACGACTTCCACTTCGCGTATTCGACGGTATCGAACACCTTGCCGAGATCGCGCGGCTTGCCGAGATCGGCAAACGTTTCGAGACCCATCAGTTCAGGCGATGCCGATGCGATGAACGGTGCGTGCGCCGCGGCCGCGACATGCGCCATCTGTTCGATGAAGTACACGTCTTCCGGCTGACGCGTCACTTCGAAGTCGCCGATGATCGTGCCGAACGGCGCGCCACCGAACGTGCCGAACTCTTCTTCATATACCTTCTTGAAGAGTGCGCTCTGGTCGAATTCGATGGCGTTCTTGAAGTCGCGCACGAGGTCGCGCTTCGGCGCGTGCAGCGCCTTGATTTTGACCGTCGAGCCCGTATTGCTTTCCTTGCACAGGTAGTCGAGGCCGCGCCACGTACTCTCCATGCGCTGGAATTGCGGTGCATGCATCACCGCGCTCAGTTGCGCGGAGATCAGGCGGTCGAGTTCCGCGACGCGCGCGTCGATGGTGGCCGACAGGTTGTCGGACATGACCACCGTGCCGTCGAGCACCTGGTGGACGAGCTCGCCGATCAGGTCTTTCGCACGTGCGTGTTCGGAATCGGACTTCGCCACGCGGCTTTTCTCGACGATTTCGTCGAGCAGCGTGGATTCCGTGCCGCTCTGCACGCTGGCGAGTTGGGCTGCTGCCGTTTGCTGGTTCATCTCACACCCCGTACGTACTTATTCGCCCTGCTTGTCGTGATCCGGCGCGCCGGCGTGCTGGTCTGCTGCGTTGCCCTGATCTTTCGCCAGCGTCTGCAACTGCTGCGTGTTGTTGAGCACTTCGCTCAGCAGGTCCTCGAGCTTGTCGTTGCCGGCCAGCTTGTTGCGCAGGTCGGCCAGCTTCGAACGCGCATCGAGCAGACGGCGCAGCGGTTCGATCTGCGCGACCACCTCATCCGGATTGAAATCGGCCATCGACTTGAAACGCAAGTCGACTGCAAATTTGCCGCCCGCCTCACTCAGGCGGTTTTCCACCTGAAACGCAGCGCGCGGCTCGATCGCTTTCATCACGTCGTCAAAATTGTCGCGGTCGATATTGACGAACTTACGATCGCGCAACTTCGGCTGCTCGACTTCGGACTGCCCTGCCAGATCGGCAACCACGCCGACGACAAACGGCAGTTCCTTTATCTCGATCGCATCGCCGCGCTCAACTTCGTACGTCAGTTGAACGCGCGGAGGCCGCACTTTTTGCAAACGCTTCTGAATACTTTCTTTCTTCGCCATCGTCGGCTCCCGGATGCAGATAGGTCAGGCGTGTGGATCAGCGCAGCGCGCTGAACGGGTCGGACGCGCCGCCGCTTTGTGCGGCTTTGGCGGGTGCTGCAGGCGCAGCCGGGGCGGCAGGCGCCGCGGGAGCCGCCGGCGTAGCGGCCGGAGCCGCTGCGCTGGTGGTGGCATCCGGCGTATCCCCGGCCTTGCCCTTGGCAACGACGTGGCGAACGATGCGTTTCTTCTTCACGGCCGGCTTGTCGTTCGGGTCAGGCGGGAACAACGTGGCTTCGCCGAGCGTGTCGCGCAACTGCTTGGCGAGCGCTTGCGCGTCCGACTTCGCATCGCCCGCGAGCGACGCATCCTGACGCAGTTCGCCGAGCGATTGCGTGGCCACGCGCAGGCCGGCTACCGCCAGCACGCTCTTGGCCTGACGATCCGTCTGGTCGCGCTGCAGCGCTTCTTGCGCGGCGACGATGGCCTGACCGTAGTGACCCTGAGTAAACTGGATCTGCGCAATGCGCGACCACGGTTCTTCACGGGTCGGATCGGATTTTGACAATTGCTGATAAAGCGCGATGGCGCGATCCTGATCACCGCCCTTGGCGACGGTATCCGCGTCCGCGAGTTGCTTATTAAAAGCCTCCGGTGTGGTCGCTGTGTTGTTGCCCTGTGTCGCGCAACCGGCAATCACGCCGCATGCCAACACTACCCCAGATAGTTTTACTAACAGACGCTCATTCATCGTTTTTCACCGACGTGCGATTTTTTTAATTCAAGGAGAAACCGGAGTTTTGCTTTGCTTCAACTGCGCGGGTATAGTACAGGCCAATTTTCGATAATTCAACTTTCGTGTGAAGAAGCATTGCACAAAAAAAATGCATGTGGATGATTTAAACGAAACATGCAGAAATTGTTTCCTGGCGCAATAGCCGCATTGCGGGGAGCGGAAAAAATTTCCGCATACCGACCTGCGAACACGCGAGTGTCATAGAACAATGCACTTTGCATAAAGCGGCATTACGCGGCATAGCGTTGCTGCAAATTTGCCGGATTGAATTCGTTATTGATGTTTTGACGGGGGACGGCGCCGAGCCGGTCGATGTATATGAATTCGCGTCTTGTTCGCCATGCATCGCTATTGATTTCCAGCGCCGCGGTGTGCGCGCTGCTGGGCGGCTGCGCGGCCGCCGTGCCGGCGCTGGGAGCCGCTGCCAACGCGGTTTTGCAGGCGAGCGGCCTCGGTAAGCCCGACGTACCTGATGCGCAAAAGCCACCACGTAATGTCGGCCTCACGTTATACGCCGCGTCGAATCTGAATGCCGCCAATGACAACCGCCCATTGGCGCTGGTCGTGCGGCTTTACGTACTGAAAGACCCCACTTCATTCCAGCAGGCGCCATTCGACGCCTTTACCGATCCGGCCAAGGAAAAGACCATTCTCGGCGGCGATCTGCTGGGCGTGCGCGAAGTGACATTGATCCCCGGTCAACGTTACGTCGTCACCGAAAAAGTCTCGCGTGAAGCGCAGGCATTCGGTATCGTCGCTCTATTCCGCGATCCGGCCATGCAACGCTGGAAATTCGCCTTCGACCCGGCGAAGTCGGAGAAATCCGGCATAATGATCGGCCTGCATAACTGTGCAATGACGGTGACCAACGGCACTGTGATCCCGCCAGAACAGGGATTGCCCGCCCAGCCGTTGAATATGCTTTCTTCGGTAAGCTGCGGCTAAAGATGCCGTGCAAATACGATTTAACAGTTTTTAGAGAATTAACAATGTGGCGTTCGAATCGTTTATCTCCGGACGCGTCACACGCTGAACGCATATAACAGGTTTGAGATGAGTTATTCAGCAAAAGTGCTCTGGGGGGAAGGCCTGTTTCTGAGGCCGCAGCATTTTCAGCGTCAGGACGCCTATCACGAGGCGCGCCTGTTCGAATCGATCCAGGCGATCCAGCCGTACAACTGGGGCGTGCGTTCGGCGCGCTTCGACCGCGATGCGCTCGGCAGCAACGTGCTGCGCGTGAGCGAACTCTCGCTGGTGTTTCCGGATGGCGCGCTCTACTCCGCGCCGCAAGCCGACGGCCTGCCACCGCCGATCGCGCTCGACACGCTGCCAGACGGCATCAACGAATTTACCTTCTATCTCGCGCTGCATCCGTTGCGCGAAGCCGGCGCGAACTATTCACAAGACAGCAATGCGGGCTTCGTATCGCGTTACGTCAGCGAGCAAACACCGGTGGCCGATCATTTCACCGACGCCGCCGAAGCCGACATCACCTTCCTGAAGACCAGCGTCAAACTCATTGCGCATAGCGAGCCGCGCGACCAGTTGCTGTCGGTGCCGCTCGTGCGCGTTCGCCGCACCGCCACCTCGGGTTTTGAAATCGACGACACGTTCGTGCCGCCCTGCCTCGCGATCGATGCGTCGCCGATCCTGCATCAACGGCTGCGTCAACTGATCGACGCGCTGCAGGCCAAGGTCAACGCACTGTTTGGTTTTCACCGCGAGCCGACCAAGAACATCATCGAGTTCCGCTCCGGCGACATCGCGTCGTTCTGGCTGCTGCACACCGCGAGCGCCGCGTTTGCCTCGCTCGCGCATCTTTATCAGCATTCAGCGCTGCATCCTGAACGCCTGTTCCAGGAGTTGCTGCGTCTGGCCGGCCAGTTGATGACGTTTTCGAAGGGCTATGCGCTGTCCGACCTGCCGGCTTACCGGCATGACGATCCCGGCCCCGGCTTTGCGCGTCTCGACACGATCCTGCGCGATCTGCTCGAAACCGTGATCTCCACGCGCTACTTCGCGATCGCACTCGAAGAAGTGCGCCCCTCGTTCCATGCGGGCCGCCTCGACTCGGGCAAGATCGACGACAAAACGATGTTCTACATCGCGGTGTCCGCGGACATGCCGACCGCCGAACTCGTCGAAGCCGTACCCGCCCGCTTCAAGGTCGGCGCGCCGGACGACGTCGACAAGCTGGTGCTCTCGGCCATGCCGGGCGTGCGCCTCGTCTACACGCCGCAAGTACCGCCCGCCATTCCGGTGCGGCCGGGCGCATGTTACTTCTCTTGCGAATCGCGCGGCGCATTGTATGACCGCATGTTGCAGGCCCAATCGGCAATGATCTACGCGCCGTCGGGCATCAACGATCTTCAACTCGAACTGATCGCCGTCACATCATGAGCTACGCGCCTTCCCTGTTTGGCGGCAGCACGCCTGCCGCGACGCCCGCCCCCATGACCGAGCCGAGCTATCAGGTCCGCTCGCTGCTCGATCTGCTGTACGACGGCTTCTTCATGCTGTTTCTGTTGAAGAACGGCCGCGAGCCCGGCGACGCGCACGAATTCAGCCAGCGCATCCAGCAGTTTCTCGGCGACTTCGAGCGCGGCGCGAAAAAGCTCAATGCGTCGGCGGAAGACGTCTACGCGTCCAAGTTTGCGTTCTGCGCCGCGATCGACGAATCGGTGTTGTCGTCGACCTTCAAGATCCGCACGGAATGGGAGCGTCGGCCGTTGCAACTGGTGCTGTTCGGCGAGCAGCTGGCAGGCGAGAAATTCTTTCAGTATCTCGAGGAATGCCGTGCACAGGGCGCCGCGCGTTTGCAGTCGCTCGAAGTGTTCCACATGTGCCTGCTGCTCGGCTTCCAGGGCAAGTATCTGCTCGAAGGACCGGAGAAGCTCGCCTATCTGACCGCACGCATCGGCGACGAAATCGCGCATATGAAGGGCAAACGCGCGCCGTTCGCGCCGCATTGGCCACTGCCGGATCAGGTGGCGCACCGGCTCAAGCGCGAGGTGCCGTTGTGGTCGATCGGCGCGGTGTTCGCGCTGGTTGGGCTGCTCGCGTATCTCGGGCTGAATACCTACCTGAAAGATCAGACGTTGCGCACGCTCGCTCCGTATTCGCAGGTGGTCAAGCTCGGCCCGCAATCGGCCACGTTGACGATTTCGCTGCCTTAAGGAACGTTAAAGGCCGTTAAGGGACCCTTTGTGCCCGGACGCGTCGGCACGCGACGTCGTTAATACACCGCTGCCCGGCGCACGGCCCTGTATGACAGGTCAATGGCTGATCATCCACGGCCGGCCGCCAGGATTGGTCTTGAGGCCGCCCGGGGCCGTCGCGCCCGCGGACGCCTTCGACCCGCATCCGCACCCCGGCCCATGACGGTGCGTGTACTCGCCCGAACGCTGCGGCGCATGCGCGGAGCGCTCGTTGATCTGGTGACCGGCACGCGCGGCCGTCGGCATCAGCGACAACGCAGGCAGGCTCAGCATGCGCTGTGCCGGTGCGGCGCAAGCAGGACACGCGCAGGCCATATCGCGCTCGGCGACACGGCGTATCGCGGCAAAGGGGCCGCAGGTATCGCAACGGTAGTCGTAAGTCGGCATGGTGCTGTCCTCTGAATATCTGTAGATCTGTATTTGCGCCGCCCGTATGCCGGGCGGCCGCCGTACCGAAGACGCGGCGGCCTCGTCACGCGCTATAGCGCCCGCTGAACCAGACACGCGTCAGACCAGATCCGGCGACAGCGGCAGATCCACCCCACCCGCAATGTGCCTGACCGGCCCAGCCGAACTCGGCCGGATATCGAAGTCGAAGATCTGCGTGGGCAACCAGAGCGTGGCGCACGCATTCGGCACATCGACCACGCCGCTGATATGCCCTTGTACAGGCGCAGTACCGAGAATCGAATAGGCCTGTGCGCGCGAATAGCCGAACTTCGTCAGATATTCGATCGCGTTCAGGCAAGCCTGCCGGTATGCGATATGCACGTCCAGGTAGTGCTGCTTGCCCTGCTCATCGACCGAGATACCTTCAAAAATCAGGTAGTCGTTGTAGTTCGGCGTGATCGGGCTCGGTTTGAAGATCGGATTCCTGATGCCGTACTTCGCCATGCCGCCCTTGATCAGCTCGACCTTCATATGCACCCAGCCGGCCATTTCGATCGCGCCGCAGAAAGTGATTTCGCCGTCGCCCTGACTGAAGTGCAGGTCGCCAACCGACAGGCCGGCACCGTCGACATACACCGGGAAGTACACCTTCGAGCCTCGCGACAAATCCTTGATGTCGCAATTGCCGCCATGCTCACGCGGTGGCACGGTGCGCGCCCCTTCGGCAGCAGCTTTGGCGTGATCGTCGCCAGCGAGTCGGCCCATGTGCGCCGTCGCCGCGAACGGCGGATTGGCGAGGCCGGGCACGCGTTGCGGGTCCGTGGCGATCAGCGCCGCCTCGCGTTCATTCCACGTCGCCAGCATCTTCGGATCGGGCAGGCACCCGATCAGCCCCGGGTGAATCAGCCCCGCGAAGTTCACGCCGGGAATATGCCGCGAACTGGTGTAGAGACCATGGAAATCCCAGATCGACTTTTGCGCCTGCGGGAAATGATCGGTCAGAAAGCCGCCGCCGTTCTTCTTCGAGAAGAAGCCGTTGAAGCCCCACTGGCTTTCCTGCTTGGCACCGATATCGAGCAGATCCACCACCAGCAGATCGCCCGGCTCCGCGCCCTTGACGCCGACCGGTCCCGACAGAAAGTGCACGATCGACAGGTCGATATCGCGCACGTCGTCAGCGCTATCGTTGTTCTTGATGAAACCGCCGGTCCAATCGTAGGTTTCGAGAATGAAATCCTCGCCGGGATTGACCCAGCAGGCCATCGGGATGTCCGGGTGCCAGCGGTTGTGGACGTTTTCGTTGTCGTAGGCCGACTGTTTCAGGTCGACCTTGATTAGCGTTTCAGCCATTGCAAACCCTCCTCCAGGAAATGACAGACAGTCGGCTCACACCGACAGATATTCGCGAATCTTTGCGGTGTCGACGGCACTGCGCGGACTCTCATGCACGAGCCGGCCGCCTTCGATGACGAACAGCCGATCCGCGACGTCGAGCGCAAAACTCAGCACCTGCTCCGACACGACGATCGTGATATCGCGCAGCTTGCGGATCTCGTTCAATGCTTTGGCAATGTCCTTGATGATCGACGGCTGGATGCCCTCGGTCGGCTCGTCAAGCAACAACACTTTGGGCCGGGTGACGAGCGCGCGGGCAATCGCCAGTTGTTGCTGCTGGCCGCCGGACAGGTTGCCGCCCTTGCGGGTGCGCATGTCGTAAAGCACTGGGAACAGTGCGTAGATCTCCTCGGGTACCGTCTTCGTGGGGGCATTCTCGAGACCGGTCTGGATATTCTCTTCGACACTCAGCGTGGCGAAAATCTGCCGGCCTTGCGGCACATAGGCGATGCCTTTGGCGACCCGTCGGAAACTCTCGTCACGCGACACCTCCTCACCGTCTACCTGCACCAAACCTGCCTTAAGCGGCAAAATGCCGATCAGCGACTTGAACAGCGTGGTTTTGCCCATACCGTTGCGCCCCATGATCGCCACAGTTTCGTTGTGGGCGGCGTTGAAGCTGATGCCATGCAGCGCTTCGCTCTGGCCGTAACTGACGAATACGTCGTCGACATTCAACATGCTGGGCTCCTCCGTGAACGACTCGATAGCCAGCTCAGTGGCCGAGATAAACGTCGATGACGCGCGGATCCGCCTGCACCTGTTCCATCGCCCCTTCGGCGAGAATCTTTCCCTGGTGCATCACGGTGACCTTGTGGGCGATCTGCGCGACGAACGCCATGTCATGCTCGATCACGATCATCGAGCGGTTCTGGCAGATCCGTTTGAGCAGCTCGGCCGTAACCTCGCGCTCGCGCACGCTCATGCCGGCAATCGGCTCGTCGAGCATCAGCAGCTCCGGCTCCTGCATCAGCAACATGCCGATTTCCAGCCACTGCTTCTGCCCGTGCGACAGCAGCCCGGCCTCGAGATCGAGCTGGTTTTCAAGGCCGATTTCGCCGGCCACGCTGCGCACGCGGTCGAGCACATCGCCGGTGCGCCGGAACGTCAGCGCGCCAAAGACGCCCCGCCCGCGCGGGAACGACACCTCGAGGTTCTGGAACACCGAGAGGTTTTCGTAGATCGACGGCGTCTGGAACTTGCGGCCAATCCCTTTGCGCACGCGGCGAAACTCCGGCAGCCGCGTCATCTCCTCGTTGCGAAACTTGATGCTGCCTTCGCTCGCCCGCGTCTTGCCGCAGATCAGATCGAGCAGCGTCGTCTTGCCCGCGCCGTTCGGTCCGATCACCACGCGCAACTCGCCGCGATCGACGTACAGGTTCAACGAATCGATGGCCTTGAAACCATCGAACGACACGCTCAGGCCTTCGACGGCCAGCACGAAATCGGTATTGCTCATGAAGCGCTCCTTGCGCCGAGGCGCGCGAGCCATGGTTTGACGTGGCTGTCGTAGAGACCCGCCAGCCCGTTCGGAAACGCCATCACGACGCCGATGAAGAGCGCGGCCATCAGGAACAGCCACAGGTTCGGGAAACTCTCGGAGAACCACGTCTTGCCGAGGTTGACGAGCACCGCGCCGTAGACCGCGCCCACCAGCGACATGCGCCCGCCCACCGCGGCGTAGATCACCATTTCGATGGACGGCACGATGCCCACGAACGACGGCGACATGAAACCAACCTGCAGCGTGAACATCGCCCCGCCGATCGCCGCAAGCACAGCGGCGATGCAAAACGCGAACACCTTGAACATGGCGACGTCGTAGCCGGAGAAGCGCACCCGGTCTTCCTTGTCGCGCATTGCGAGCAGCAAGGTGCCTAGCTTGCTGCGCTGAATCTGCCGGCAGCAGACAATGGCGACGAGCAGCAGCACCGCGTTGACGAAGTACAGGATCAGCTTTGCTCCATCGCCGCGAATATCCCAGCCGAGCAGCGTGCGCAGATCGGTGATGCCGTTCACACCGCCGGTATAGCCCTGCTGGCCGATGATCAGCACCGACAGGATCAGCGCCACCGCCTGCGTGATGATCGCGAAGTAGACGCCACCCACGCGCCGCTTGAACATCGCGAAGCCGACCACGAACCCGAGCGCGCATGGCACGGCCAGTACCGCCGCCAGCGCAAACGGCAGCGAATGAAACGGCTTCCACCAGAACGGCAAGGCGGTCAACTGATTCCAGTCCATGAAGTCGGGAATGCCCGGCGTCGACTGGATCTTTGTGCTGATCGGGTCCGAAGCTTCGAGCTTCAGGAACATCGCCATGCAGTAGCCTCCGAGGCCGAAGAACACGCCCTGCCCGAGGCTAAGCACACCGCCGTAGCCCCACGCCATCACGAGCCCAACGGCGACGAACGCGTAGGTCAGATACTTGCCCATCAGGTTCAGGCGGAACACATCGAGCGCGAGCGGAAACACCACGAGGATCAGCAGCGCCAGCACGACGATGCTGCCGTAGCCATCGCCCGTCAGCCAGCGCTTCAGCGCGGGCCGCAAGCCGGCGCGGGCTGGAGCGGGGTCCGGCGCGACGGACGCGCCGGCGGAAGGGTTTAGCTGGTCCATATTCGTTTCTCCGGGCTGAAGCGATTGAAAGGGCCGTTCAGCGACGCAGTCGATGAGTGCTCAGGCACGGCGCACCTTCGAAGCGAAGAGCCCTTGCGGCCGCAACATCAGCACAACGACGATGGTGAGCAGCGTCACCACGCGAGCGGATGAGCCGGTCATGAAGAATTCGCTGATCGACTGCATCTGCGCGATGCCGAACGCGGACGCCACCGTGCCGAGCAAACTCGCCGCGCCGCCGAACGTCACCACCAGAAACGAATCGACGATGTAGAGTGACCCACTGGTCGGTCCCGTCGAGCCGATCGCGGTGAACGCCGCGCCCGCCACACCCGCGATCCCGCAGCCGATCGCGAAGGTCAGCCGGTCGGTCTTGCGGGTATCGATGCCAGCCGCGTTCGCCATCTGCCGGTTCGCGACGGTGGCGCGCACCCGTAGTCCCCAGCGCGAGCGATACAGCGCCAGCAGTACGCCGCCGGTCATCAGCACCGCGAGGCTCATCACGAACAATCCGTTGATCGGGATGTCGAGACCCGGCTTCGGCGACCACGAACCCATCAGCCAGTCCGGCAGCGTGGGGCTCACCTCCTTCGGGCCGAACACCGAGCGAAACACCTGCTGCATTCCGAGGCTCAGGCCCCAGGTCGCCAGCAGCGTGTCGAGCGGACGCCGGTACAGATGGCGGATCAGCGCCCACTCCGCCACCCAGCCTGCCGCGAACGCCAGCACGAAGGCCGCGCAGATCGCGATCGGAAAGTACACCGGCGCGTAGCCATGCCAGTAGTTGTCGGCCAGTTGCGAGAACATGTAGATCGTGTACGCGCCAATCGTCATGAACTCACCGTGCGCCATGTTGATGACGCCCATCTGGCCGAAGATCACCGCCAGCCCCAGCCCCATCAGCAGCAGCACACTGAACAGGCTCAGGCCGGCAAAGCCCTGCATCAGCGTGACGTTAAGAATGTCCGAAGCCGACATGGCTCTCTCCTCGAAATGATCCGCGCGCTCACGTGGCGGCAACGCGCCTGATTCGCGGCTGATCCGCGTTTCACTGATAACCCTTGGGGAACGGGTTCGGTTCAATCAGATCGGGCGACTCGGCCACCACCTTGAACTGGCCGTCCGCCTGCGCCTGACCGATGCGCGTGCGGCTCCACAAGTGATGGTTCGCGTGGATCTTCACGTAGCCTTCCGGCGCGGTCTTCAGCTCGATGCCAGGCGATGCGGCGACGACCTTGTCGACGTCGAAGCTGCCGGCCTTTTCCACCGCCGCTTTCCACAGCCATGGCCCGAGATAGGCGGCCTGGGTGACGTCTCCGATCACCGACTTCGGTCCGTACTTGGCCTTAAATGCCGCGACGAATTTCTTGTTGTTGTCGTTGTCGAGCGATTCGAAATACTTCATCGCCGAATAGAATCCCGCGACGTTTTCGCCGCCGATCCCGAGCACTTCGTCCTCGGTCACCGAGATGGTCAGCAGGAACTGCTTGTCCGCAGTAATGCCGGCCGCTTTCAGTTGCTTGTAGAAAGCCACATTGGAGCCGCCGACGATGATCGCGTAGATGCAATCCGGCTTGGCGATCTTGATCTTGTTGATCAACGAGTTGAAGTTAGTGGTGCCGAGCGGGTAATACTCTTCGCCGACTACTTTGCACCCGCTCAGATGCTGCTCGATATGCTTGCGCGCAATCTTGTTCGACGTGCGCGGCCAGATGTAGTCGGAGCCAATCAGGAAGAAGCTCTTCGCCTTCTTCGTCTGGTTCGCCCAGTTCAGCCCCCAGAGAATCTGCTGGGTCGCTTCCTGGCCGGTGTAGAACACGTTCTTCGATTGCTCGAGCCCTTCGTAGAACGTCGGGTAGTACAGGAGGCCGTTATCGCGTTCGAAGATGGGCAGCACAGCCTTGCGCGACGCTGAAGTCCAGCAACCGAATACGGCCGCCACGTGATCGTTTTCGAGCAGCTTCTTCGACTTCTCCGCGAAGGTCGGCCAATCGGACGCGCCGTCTTCCTGAATGATCTTGATCTGACGGCCGAGAATGCCGCCTGCTGCGTTGATCTGTTCGATCGCGAGACGCTCCGCCTGAATCGAGCCGGTTTCGGAGATCGCCATCGTGCCGGTTGCCGAATGCAACTGACCGACCGTCACTTCCGTATCGGTCACCGCGAGGTGCGTGGTGTTGACCTTCGCGGTCGGATACTGCTGGGCCCGCGCGATACCGGAGATGGCGAGCGCGGGCGCGGCGGCGAGGCCCATCAAGAGTTTGCGGCGCAGCGCCGAAGACATGCCAGGCTCGTTCTGGTCGTCGTGTGACATCGAATTCTCCTTGTGGTCGTGGTCGGGCGACCCGCGCTGGGAACCGGCTGGCGGTGTCGACGGAACGAAAGGTAGGTAGCCAATTTGCGCGGCCCAATACGTCAGTTGACGTAGGGCGCGGTAAAAATCCGCTCCCTATAATCGCGTCGGCATGGCGCGCGAACCGTGCCGACGCCGCGCCGCCCATGGCATGACGGTGTCGCGCCGGCTTCGAATGGAATGCAATTTGCATGGCCGCACCGTTAGCCCCGGAACCCGTCGACGACAAGCCTCGATGCACCAAACAGAGTCACAGCCCCCGCGCCCCGCCGACCCGGCCACCCAAGCTGGGGCATCGCGCCCACCGTCCGGCGGCACACAGCGCATCGTCAAGATTCGCCGCGACTACAACGCATGGGTCGGCGACGAAACGCTCGAGGATTACGCGCTGCGCTTCACGCCGCGTACATTCCGGCGCTGGTCGGAGTTCCGGGTCGCGAATACGGCGATTGGTGCGGTATCGTTCCTCGTGCTGGAAGCAATCGGCGGTGCGCTGGTGGTGAACTACGGCTTTACGAACGCGGTCTACGCGATCCTCGCCGTCTCGGTCCTGATCTTTTTGACCGGCATGCCGATCAGCTACTACGCCGCGCGCAACGGCGTCGACATGGACCTGCTTACGCGCGGCGCCGGCTTCGGCTATCTGGGCTCCACACTGACGTCGCTGATCTACGCGATCTTCACCTTTGTATTCTTCGCGCTCGAAGCGGCCATCATGTCGCTCGCGCTCGAGCTCTATTTGAAGGTCCCGCTATCGGTCGCCTACGTGATCAGCGCGCTCGTCATCATTCCGGTGGTGACCTTCGGCATCACCTTCATCAACCGCTTGCAAGGCTGGACCCAGCCTGTGTGGCTCGTGCTGCTCGTCGTGCCCTACGCCGTGGTGCTGTGGCGCGAACCGCACCTGCTCGCCGAATGGGTCACCTTCGGCGGTCTTTCGGCGGACGGTCGCGAGTTCAACCTCGTCTCCTTCGGTGCCGGCTGCACGGTGGTGTTTTCTCTGATCGTGCAGATCGGCGAACAGGTCGACTATCTGCGCTTCCTGCCGCCGCGCACACGTGCAAATCGCGTGCGCTGGTGGGTCGCGCTGATTTCGGCCGGTCCTGGCTGGATCGTGCCTGGCGCTTTGAAAATGCTGGGCGGGGCGTTTCTTGCCTTCCTCGCAATCGAGCACGAAATCGACCCGGTGAAGGCCGTCGAGCCGACCCAGATGTATCTGGTCGCGTATCACTACGTGTTCCACTCGCCTGAAGGCGCACTCGCCGCGATGACGCTGCTGGTGATCGTCTCGCAACTGAAAATCAACGTCACCAACGCCTACGCCGGTTCGCTCGCGTGGTCGAACTTCTTCGCGCGGCTCACGCATAGCCACCCGGGGCGCGTGGTATGGCTGGTGTTCAATGTGCTGATCGCGCTGCTGCTCGTCGAGATGGGCGTATTTGAAGCCATCAGCAAGGTGCTCGCACTCTATGCGAACGTAGCGATTGCCTGGATTGGCGCGGTGGTCGGCGACCTTGTGATCAACAAGCCGCTCGGTTATAGCCCTCGCGGTATCGAGTTCAAGCGGGCACACCTGTACGACATCAATCCCGTCGGGGTGGGTGCCATGGTGATCGCCTCGCTGATTGCCGCGCTGTCCCATGCGGGCGTCTTCGGCGCAATCGCTGAAGCACTGGCGTCCTTTATCGCGCTGCTGGTCGCCTTCGTCTGCTCGCCGTTGCTGGCGATCGCCACACGCGGGCGCTTCTATCTGGCGCGCGACGGTCGCGACCTCGAAGCGGGCGCGGTACTGCGCTGCGTGATCTGCGAAAACAGCTTCGAGCGTGAAGATATGGCGCACTGCCCGGCCTACGCCGGGTCGATCTGCTCGCTCTGCTGCTCACTCGACTCGCGCTGCAACGACTCCTGCAAACCTCACGCGCGACTGCCGGCCCAGTTCGGCAAGTCAATGCATGCGCTGTTCCCGCGGCTCAGGCTCGGAGCCGCCGGCCTGCGGCTCGCGCAGTACGCCGGTCTGCTGATCGTCGTGCTCGCGCTGCTTGGCGGCGTGCTTGCCGTGCAGTGGTATCAGAGTGTGCGAACCCTGCCCGATCTCGACGCCACTGTCCACGACGTACTGCTGCAGGGGTATCTGAAGGCCTTTTTCGCACTCGCGCTGGTCGGCTGCATCGCCGCGTGGTGGCTGGTGCTCGCCAACGAGAACCGCAAGGTCACGCAGGAGGAATCGCAGCGGCAAGCGGAACTGCTGATGCAGGAAATCGAGGCACACCGCAAAACCGACGCCGCACTCCAGCAGGCGAGCGCCGCCGCCGAATCGGCCAACCGCGCGAAGAGCCGCTATGTGACGGGTCTCAGCCACGAGTTGCGCACACCGCTCAACAGCATCCTCGGCTACGCGCAACTGCTGCTGCAAGGCACTGATAAACTGCCTCCCGCCCGCCACCACGCAGTGGCGACTATTTATCGCAGCGGCGAGCATCTTTTGGCGCTCGTCGACGGCCTGCTCGACGTCGCCCGCATCGAGGCGGGCAAGCTGCAACTGAACGTGACGGAGATTTCGCTGCCGGACTTCGTCACGCAACTCTCGGCGATGCTCGAACCGCAGGCCACCGACAAAGGACTGCACTTCGATTTCCAGACTACCGGCCGCATTCCGGAAGTCGTACGCGTCGACGAGAAGCGGGTGCGGCAGATTCTCATCAATCTGATCGGCAATGCGATCCGCTTTACGTCGAGCGGTTCGGTGAAGGTGCGCGCCGGCTATGCGTGGGAGACCCTCACCTTCGAGATCATCGACACGGGCCCCGGCATGCCGGCTGCCGAACTGGAGCGCCTGTTCCTGCCGTTCGAGCGCGGCGCGGCGGCACGCGAACACGACCACGGTGCCGGGCTCGGCCTGACGATCTGCCGCCTCCTTACAGAGCTGATGGGCGGCAACCTGCAGGTGCAAAGCGAGGTGGGCAACGGGACCCGCTTTATCGTCAAGCTGTTCGCACCGGAAGTGCGCGCGCCGCAGTTGCTGGCAAGCGGCCCGCTCAACGTCAAGGGGTACGACGGGCCGCGCCGCACGGTGCTGGTGGTCGACGATCTCACCGAGCAGCGCCGTATCGTCACGCATACGCTTGCGCCGCTGGGCTTCCTGGTGGTCGAAGCAGCCAGCGGACCGGAAGCGTTGCAATGGCTCGGCACGGGATCGGCCGACCTCATCGTGATGGATGTGTCGATGCCGGATATGGACGGCTTCGAGGCGAGCCGCCTGATTCGCGACAACCAGTTGTCGGCGGCGCCGATCCTGATCCTGTCGGCCAACGCCTTCGCCGACGATCGAGACAAAGGGGCCGCGGCCGGTTGTGACGACTACCTCGCCAAACCGCTGCACATTCCGCTCCTGCTCGACAAACTGGCTGCATTGCTGCAACTGCAGTGGATCGTCGAGTCAACCGACACAGCGCTGCCCGCTTCCGCCGTTTCGCTGACCGAAGTGCCGGCAAGCTTGCCCGCCACCCTGCGCGAGAAACTGCATGCCCAGCTTGAAATGGGCTACGTGCAGGGCTTCATCGAACAACTCGACGCGGCAGAGAGCGGCGCGCCGGAGTTGGCTACCCTGCTCGAACCGTTGCGCACCCTCGCGCGACGATTCCGGCTGACTGAACTCGCGCAGTTGCTCGCGCCTACCCAGCAGGTCAATCCCGATGCATGGTGAATCCCTGCTCCTGCCCCCTGACACGCAACCGGAACTACCCGACGACAAGCCGGTTGTGCTGATCGTCGACGACACGCCCGACAACCTCGCGCTGTTGTCCGATACGCTACAGGCGTCCGGCTACGCGGTGCTGGTTGCGCTCGACGGACAGTCCGCCTTGCAACGCCTCGCGCGCATCACGCCGGATGCCGTGCTGCTCGACGCGTTGATGCCCGGCATGGACGGTTTCGAAACCTGCCGGCAGATCAAGGCCGATCCCCGCAACCGGCATCTGCCGGTGATCTTCATGACCGCGCTGACCGACAGCGAACACGTCGTGCAAGGCTTTCGGGTCGGCGGAATCGATTACGTGACCAAGCCCGTGAAGCCGAGCGAGGTCAGCGCGCGCATTGCCGCGCATGTGCAGCGCTCGCGCCAACAGCGTCAGGCGGACATGGTGCTCGATATCGGCATGCGCGCGGCGCTGATTGCCGCCGCGAGCGGAGAAATCAGATGGCAGAGCGACCTTGCGCGGCAGCGGCTTGCGCGTTACGGATCGAGCGATGCGCAAACTGAGGAGAGGAATGGAAGCGCGAGGGGCGACGTGAAGGACAATCTGGCGGACGACGGCGCGCGGCTACCGGCCCCTCTTGCCGAAGCCGGCCCGCGTCTGCCGCAGGTGCTGAGTCAATGGCTGGCGCGCTGGATCGAAACGGGCTGCGACCTGCAAGCCGCCTTCGAGACGGCTGCAGACGGCGCGCGCCGCGTCGCGCGGGTACTCGGCCGCGCGACGCGTGGCGACTGGGTGATCCTGCTCGAAGAATTCAACGACGCCGCGCACACCAGCGCGCTCGGCGCGCAATTCAACCTGACGGCCCGCGAAGCGGAAGTCCTGCTATGGCTTTCGCGCGGCAAGACCAATCGCGATATCGGAGACATCCTCGGCATGGCGCCGCGCACGGTCAACAAGCACCTCGAACATGTGTTCGGCAAGTTGCATGTGGAGACCCGCGCGGCGGCGGCGGCGATCGCCGCCAAGGCGAGCACGCGGTATTGAAGATCCCCGCCCTGCGTCAAGCCGCTCGACCCGCTTACTGCGACTCTTCCGCCCACACGGCGTTTTCACGCGCCATCAGCGCCGTCGACGCAGCCGGCCCAAACGTGCCTGCCGTATAACCACGCGGCTTGTCGCCCGACTTGGCCCAGCCGTCCAGAATCGGTTCGGCCCACGCCCATGCGGCTTCGAGTTCGTCACGGCGCATGAAGTGCGTGAGGCGTCCGCGAATCACGTCGATCAACAAACGCTCGTACGCTTCCGCGCGACGCTCGGTGAAGGCCTGCTGCAAGTCCAGGTTCAGATTCACCGGCAGCATGTGCATGCCGCTGCCCGGCTCCTTCGCGAGCATCTGCAACTGGATCGATTCTTCCGGCTGCAACTGGATCACGAGACGGTTGCCGTAATTGCGCCCACCGCTCGGAATGATCGAGAACGGCAATTCGGAAAACTCGATAACGATTTCCGATACCTTCTTCTGCAGACGCTTGCCGGTGCGCAGGTAAAACGGCACGTTGGCCCAGCGCCAGTTGTTGATATGCGCGCGCAACGCGACGAAAGTCTCGGCGCGGCTGCCGGCCGGCACATTGTCTTCCTCGAGGTAGCCCTTCACCGGCTCGCCGTTTACCGCGCCGGCCGTGTACTGGCCGCGCACGGTATCGCGCGCGATATCCTCGGGTGTCATGGGGCGCAGCGAGCGCAGCACCTTGAGCTTCTCGTCGCGCACCGCATCCGGATCGAGCGACACCGGCGGCTCCATGGCGACGATGCACAGCAACTGCAGCAAGTGGTTCTGCACCATGTCGCGCAGCGCGCCGGTTTTATCGTAGAAGCCCGCGCGGCTGCCCACCCCGACCTCTTCGGCCACGGTGATCTGCACGCGCTTGATATACGGCGCCTGCCACAGCGGACCGAAAATCGCGTTGCCAAAGCGCAGCACCATCAGGTTCTGCACCGTTTCCTTGCCGAGGTAATGATCGATCCGATAGATCTGCGCTTCGCTGAAATGCTTGCCGACCGCCGTGTTGATCTCCTGCGCGGACGCCAGATCGTGGCCCAGCGGTTTCTCGAGCACCACCCGCGAGTTCTCGTCGACCAATCCCGCCGCCGAAAGGTTTTCGCAGATATTCGTGAACAGATCCGGCGAGGTCGCGAGATAGAACACGCGCCGCACGCCTTCGCGCGACACTTCCTTCAGACGCTGGTAGTCCTCGACCGAATCGACGTCCATGCGCACGTACTCGAACAGCGCGAGGAATTTGTCCCAGGCGGTGGCATCGAACGCCTTCTTTTCGATGAAGGGCTTCGCCTTCGCTTCCATGAATTCGCTGATGTACTCCTCACGCGACCACGGCTTGCGGCCGATTGTGAGAATGCGGGTGTCCGGCGGCAGATTGCAGTGCAGATGCGCCATGTAGAGCGCGGGCAGCAGCTTGCGAAATGACAGGTCGCCGGTGCCGCCGAAGATGATCATGTCGAGCGGCAGGTTGGGAGTGGCTGAAGCGTGTTGGGTCGTCATAGCGCGATCGCAGCGTCGTGGTAGGCGTCAAGTCAACAGACAAAGGGCAAAAAACGCCGGCGGACCGGCGCTTTTTTCTGGCAAACGCCTATGGTGCAACGTTTTGAGATTGTTTGCACGGCAACATGTGCCGCAGGTTGGCGCAAGATGCCAACCAGGACCTGCGAACCGCAACGCGCCGGGCGCTGCGAACAGTCCGCGATCAGCCGCCTGACAAGGCTTCGCGCGCCACGCGGCAGGCCGCCAGATCCCACGCCGCGCAGCCGACACTTTTAAAAACAATCGGTTGTTTCGACGGCAACAAAGCGGCGTTGTCCACCACGGTGGCAATTCCACCGACCCGCGCCCAATCGACACCGGCCTGAATGAAATCACCGGCTTCATGCCTCGCGCCGGCTTCGTCGTCGACGAACAGCGCGCTGCCTGCGATCGTGTGCGCGCCGATCTCGACCATAGCCGGCGTGAACGCGCCGACGCCGATCACGAGCCGGTCCGCGCGCGCGGCTTCGTCGTAGACGGCCTGCTTGCTGGTGGTCAGCGCAATCACCACGTCGACCGAATCAGGGATGGCCGCGTTGGAGTCGGTCAGCGGTCGCAGTTCGCGCGCCTTGCCACCATGCGCACCCTGCGCGCCATGTGCGGCGCAAAACGCCTCGGCCCGCGCGGGCGCACTGCCCTTCACCCACACGCGAGCGCCGGGAAACAATTCGCCGATCGCTTCCAGGTGATTCACCGCCTGCGTGCCCGTGCCGATCAGCAGGAATTCGCGCGGCGTTGCCGGCGCGAAAGTGCGTACGCCGAGCATCGACATCGCCGCCGTGCGGCGCCCGGTTACCGTCGGGCCGTCGAGAATGAAGAGCGTCTCCCCGGTATCGGCGTCGAAGGCCATCACCTGACCGTGGATCGTCGGGATGCCGCGCTGCCGATTGCTCGCGCATACATTGACCAGCTTGTGGATCGCGAGATCGGGCGCGGTGGCCGGCATCGATAGCATGATGCCGCCCTCGTTGAGCGGCACGACGAGCCGTTCAGGACTCACAATGCGTTGCTGTGCGTAGTCGATGCTCGCACGCCTCAATGCGTCGACGAGCGTCGCGTACGGAATCAGCCGCGCGGTGGCGGCAGCGTCGAAAATCTGTGTGGTCGGGCGGGTCATAAGCGGGCTTTTCCTGTCCAGGCGAGTTGATGCGTTCGATTCAGCGCACCAGACACGCGGCTGTTCCGGGAATCGGGAACAAGCGATTCTACGACGCGCTGCGCGCCGTGGGGCCGGATCGCGGGCACGCGGCTGCAGCGCAGGAATGGGCCTGCCTTACCGAAAAGCAGCGGCGCGCCGCCGCTAGGGTCATTGCGAAACGGCGTCGTCTTTGGCGTCGTCTTTCTTGCCGTCCTCGAACATCGCGCGGCACGCCGGACTGAGTTCGTCGAGGTGCTGCCTCATGCAGGCGGTGATTTTTGCCTTGCTCGGGATGTGGGCGGCGCAGAAATGCATCGCGTCGCCGCGACAGGCGCGGGCCCGGTCGTCCTGGGTAGCCGCATGCGCTGCGGTGACGGCGCCGAGCGCGACGAGGCCGGCGGCAAGCACGGCATAGGTTCGCTTCATGACGGGGTCCGGTATCGCAAAAGTCGATGTGAAGCTCCTCAGCAGAAAACGGGCCCGATCATTGCGTTCGCCGTGCGGCTTGCCTGCTGCCGTGTCTAGCGCACGCTGCGGGTGAGCGTCATGCCACGCCCTGCGTAGAAACGCGCCATCGTGGCGAACGGCAAATAGACATCCGCCTGGTGAGGCGCAATGCCCGACGGATTATGAAACCATACGCCATCGCGATCGCGCCCGTGCAGCAGGATCAGATGCCCGCCCTGGCTCTGATTCGGCCGCTCCGGATAACGGATCTCAGGACTCACGGAAACGATCGCCAGCGTGTCGCCGTCGATGCGCACGGCGATCTCTTCGAGCGGCGCCTGCGGCAGCACTTCAACCTGAATACCGAATGCTTCGCCGAGCCAGGCGGCGAACGGCCGGTAGGTCAAACCGTCGACGCCACCGTCGTCACGCAGCCGGTACACGCCGTGGCGCAACGCTTCGTCCAGCAACGCGGCGCGCGGCGCGTGTTCGATGCGCCAGTAGTCGAGCGCGGATTCGAGGCAGGTCAGACCGCACAGGCGTTTCGCCCAGAAACGGTAACGCTCCGGGTCGGCAAAACCGCTCTGCTGCCAGTGTGGATCGTCGCATGGGTCGCCCTCTTGTTCGACGATGTGGCGCACCCATTCGGGGCTGCCCCATTGCGTGTGGTACGGCACGTCGGTGTGGCGTAGTGTCGGTTGGTTCATGAATCGCGCGGAGTCGGTGGAAAATATTTTCACAGCATGCTACACGGCCGGCCCAGCGGAGCGCACGCATACGGAATTTATTCGTCATGCGGATATTTGCCGTTTATTCGCCAGACAGATATTTGTCGAATATGCGTCACACGAATATTTGACAAATATCTGTGTGACGCATAAAGTGTGTTTATTCGTCTCGCGGATAATTTGCCATGATCCACCTTGTCGCCACGCCGGACCAAATGGCCCAACTGCTCGCTGCCGGCCGGCGCCAGGCCGGCCTCACCCAGGCTGACGCCGCCGCGCGCATCGGCGTGAGCCAGAGCCGCATCTCGGCGCTGGAAACCGACGCCACCGCCCTTACCCTCGCACAATTGCTGGCGCTGTGCGGCGCCTACGGCCTGCAATTGCAGGTACGCGACAAGAACCAGCCGGTGCCTGAACCGGCGCCTTTGGTCGAGTGGTAAGCATGGGCCGTCAAACGCATTCACGGGCGCTTTCGGTGTGGGCCAACGGCGAGCGCGTCGGCGTCTGGCGCCTGCCCACCCGCGGCCCCATGGAGTTCGCTTACGACCCCGCATGGGTCGCCTCGCCCGCAGGCCGGCCGCTTTCGCTCTCGCTGCCGTTCGCGCCGAGCAACTTGGCGAACAAAGGGCCACGGGTGCTCAACTATTTCGACAATCTGCTGCCCGACAGCGAGGCCATCAGAAAGCGCATCGCCCAGCGCTACCAGACCGATACGCTCGATGCATTCGATCTGCTGCAAGCCATCGGCCGCGATTGCGTGGGCGCCGTCCAGTTGCTGGCCGAAGACGACGCGCCGGCCGGCGTCGAACGCATCGAGGGCACGCCGCTCTCCGACAGCGAGATCGAGACCATGCTGGCGCGCACCGTCAGCAACCCCGCCCTCGGCGCAGCCGACGAAGCAGACGACTTCCGCATCTCGCTAGCCGGCGCGCAGGAGAAAACCGCCCTGCTGTGGCACGACGGCAAGTGGCAGCGCCCGCATGGCGCCACGCCCACCACGCACATTTTCAAGCTGCCGCTCGGGTTGGTCGGCAACAAGCTCGCCGACCTCAGCACCTCGGTCGAAAACGAATGGCTGTGTCTGCGGATTCTGCGCGCCTACGGCCTGCCGGTGGCCAACACCGAGATCATGACGTTCGGCAAGCAGCGGGTGCTGAGCGTCGAACGCTTCGACCGGCAACTGCATTCGAGCGGGCAATGGCTGCTGCGCCTGCCGCAGGAGGACTTCTGCCAGGTGTACGGCGTGCCGTCGCATCGCAAGTACGAAAACGAAGGCGGTCCGGGCGTGCTGGACCTCGCGCGGATTCTCCAGCAATCGGTGTCGGCGCAACAGGACATCGAGACGCTGCTGGCAAGCCAGATCCTGTTCTGGATGCTGGCGGCGCCGGACGGCCACGCCAAGAACTTCAGCATTCGCCTGCTGGCGGGCGGTCAGTACCGTCTCACGCCGCTTTACGACGTGATGTCGATCTGGCCGGTGGAGGGTAACGGCCCGAACCAGTGGTCATGGTTCAAGGCCAGGCTCGCCATGGCGATGTGGTCGCGCAGCAAACACGACTCCTTCCGCGACGTGCAGCGGCGCCACTTCAACACCATGGCGCCAAGGTGCTCATACGGTGCGAACGCCGAACCGTTGATCCAGCGGCTGATCGAACAGACGCCGGCGGTCATCGCGCGGGTCTCGGCCGAATTGCCCGAGCGCTTTCCGGGCAAAGTTGCCGAGCGGATTTTCAAAGGCCTGAAAAACTCGGCGGCCAAGCTCGACACAATGCCGCCGGCGTAACGGCCGGAGAGGAAAAATTCAATCGGAATTACTTACAGATTCCGCCCGGTTTAATCGGTAAAATACTTCGATGCTAAAAGCATAAACAGATCGCCGAATGTGTCCGTTCGCACCTCGCACCGACAGGTTTGGCGGCAGTCATACCAAAACACAGGCCGTGAGACTTTTTGCGGTACATTTGCTGTCCCCCGCGTAGCCGCGTCAATGCGCATCCAATGTGCGTGGCCGCGCTGCGCGTGCCGTATCGCATGCCCCCAGCCACCCTTCAAGAAGGCAGATCCTCACGCAGTATGACCAACGAAACAAACTCACCTGACTCCATTGCAGTCGCCGAGCGCGTGCGCGAGTTGATGAGCCGGCATGGAATCGGCAAACGCCAGCAGACCACTGAGCTATGCCGCATCCTCGATCTGAGTTTTTCGCAGGGACACCGCAAGCTGCGCGGCAACAGCCCGTGGACTCTCTCGCAGATCAAGAAGGTTGCCGAGGTGTTCGGCGAACCTGCCGCTCAGCTATTCGGCGCACAGTCGCTCGATCCAGGCATGGTCGGCGCCATCGCCCAGGAGGCGGTGTTCTGCGTCGGCGCGATCGAGCTGGCCTGCACCGCATGGGTCGGCGCCGCGCTCGAACCGGGCAGCCGCCCTGAATTTGTCGCGTACTCGAAGCTCGGCCAATGGCGCGTGGCGCGCCACGACGGCACGCTTTACCAAAGCGCCTACGAAGTCCACAAGATCGAGATCTATCCGCGCCGCGCCGAGACCGACAAGCCGACCATCGCCGTGGTGGACGACGATCAGGCCTCCGCCGACAACCTGCGCGACTATCTCGAGGGCAGCGGTTTCGCGGCGGTGGCGATCTACGGCCTCGCGGCGTTTGCCGAACAACTGCAAACACAGATCTTCGACGGCGTTGTGATCGATTGGCTGTTCGGCTCACAGACCTCGGCGGCAGCGATCCGCGCAGTGCGGGCATCAGAGAATCCGGACGCGCCGATTTTCGTGCTGACCGGCGAACTGCTGACCGGCAAGGCCAGCGAATCGGAGATCAGCGAGGTCATTCGCAATTACGACGTTGCGTGCTATGAAAAGCCCGCGCGCATGGCGATCCTGGTCGCCGATCTGTCCAAGCGCCTCAACCGGCCTTAATGATGCATACGCCGGCAAGCGGCTGAAGGTGCGTGCTCAGGTTGAGCCCTCCTCCAACTGCGTTTCCTCAAGGCGTCACGTCACACCGTATGCCGCGAAGCCAAAGCTCGCTGCAACGCACTGCGCAGTTCCTCGTAATGTACTGGCTTTAATAACGCTTCAAAGAACGGCTGCAAGCCGGCTTCTCCCGCTTCCCCTGCCGCCCCACCCGCACTACCTACGCTATCCGCCTCTGGCGCATACGCGCTCACCACGATCACTGGAACACCCGACGATGGCCCCCCGCGTGCCGCGAAATCCGCAAGGAACGTATAACCGTCGCGATCCGGCATATGCAGATCGAGCAACACCACGTCACAGCGACGCGCGTCGAGCCACGCGAGTGCATCGTCGGCATTGGAAACGGCGTGCGCGTCGAAATCCATGTGCGCGATCATTTCGCTGAGCGACTCGCGAATCAGCCGGTTGTCGTCGACGATCAACACGCAGGGGCGCGCGCCGCCTGGTTCGGCCTGCGCCGTCACGCCGGGCGGCACGGTTGCCGCGACCGGCGTGACCGGGATCGTCACCGTAAAGGTCGTGCCCTCGCCCACCGTGCTTGCCACGTCGACGGTGCCGCCGAACAGCCTGACCAGCCCCTGCACGATCGCGAGCCCCATCCCCGCGCCCTCGAAGCGGCGCGTGCGCGACGCGTCCAGTTGCGTGAACTCCTGGAAGATCAGCGGAATTTGCGCATGCGGCACGCCCGGCCCCGTATCGCTGACGACGAAGATCAGGACCGCCGGCCGCTGCCTCAGTTGCACGCGGACCGTGCCGGTTTCGGTGTAGCGAATCGCGTTGGTGACGAGGTTGTTGACGATCTGGCGGATGCGGTGCGGATCGGAATCGACGAGGCCGCTCATGCCGCTTGCCTCGCTTTCCAGCTTGAGCCCGCGCGCGGCGGCCGACATCGCGTGTTCGTCGACGATCGACGCCAGCAGCTCGCGCGGCTCGAAACGCTCGTGACGCAACTCGAGCTTGCCGGCGCCAAGGCGCGCGTAGTCGGTCAGGTCTTTCATCTGTGCTTCCAGATGCCGCCCCGCGGTTTCGAGACGCTGGATCACCTTGCGGTCGGCCTCGGAGTGATAGTTGAAGCCCAGCAATTCGATCGACGACACGATCGCATGCAACGGCGTGCGCAGTTCGTGGCTGATCATGCCGAGAAACGCATCCTTCGCGAGACTCGCCTCGCGTGCCGCGCGGCTCGCCTGATGCTCCGCTTCAAGCGCCGCGTGCTGCTGATGCATCAGGCGCGTGCGGCGCCGGCCGTTGAGCACCAACAGTGTGGTCGCGGCCGCTGACAGCAACAGCAGCAACAGGCCGCCTGCGAACAGCATGCGGCGCTTGTCGATGAAATCGCGGTTCATCGCCTCACGATCGGCCACGTCGGCGAAACGGCGGCTCAACGCGAGATCGTTGACCTCGTTCCAATGCTGACGCAACTCCACGACAATCTTGTCGGCGCGGCTGCGGTCCTTCGGCAACGCATCCACCTCAGGCTGAATCCCATCCAGCAAATGATCGAGCGACTGGATTTCGTCCTGTTGCCGTTGCAGCAGCGCGAGCTGCGTAGTCAGCCTGCGTGTCGAACCGGCCATCACGTGCAGCTTTGATTGCAGCAACTGGTAGCGCAGCATGAGCCGCGGATAGTCATCGTCGACACCGGATTGATACAGCAGCAACTGGTTCTCGAAACGCGCGTAGGCGATCTGCAGTTGCGCTGCGTCCCAATAGAAACCATCGTACTGACCGGTCAACTGTTCGGTGGCGCGCGGATTGAGCAGGTTCGCGTACAACAGATAGCCGATCGCGCCTGCCGGCGCCGCCAGCGCGGTCAGCCAGATCAACACATAGAGGACACGACGCAAGGGGCGGCGTGTTATTTGACGATGAGTGCCTTGATCTGCCATACGAATTTAGAATCGCCCGCCGCGCCCATGAGTTCATCGGGAAACGCGTCGCGCGGATAGATAAGAAACAGCGGCCCGAAGTCGCTGATCTTCAGGCGCCGGCCGTTCATGCTGTACGCAACGACCACGCCGTAGCGATCGCAGTCCGACACCGGAATGGTGTACGTATAGTCGTCGAGCGTATGGATCTCGACTGCGCTGCCGGATGCGCCGACTGTCTTCAGGATATCCGCGAGCAGCGGTCCTGTGAAGGTGGAACGCGGAGTCCAGGTGGTGGCGGTCGTAATCGAATGCGCTGGCAGCGCGAGCAGTTGCGCGTCGGTGAAGTGATACAACTGGTGCGTCGCATCGTTGGTCTTGCTGATCTTGCCCTTCACGTCGAGCGATAACGGCAACGACTCTGCCTGCGCCTGTGCCTGCATGCTCCACGCGGCGCAAGCGAGGAGCAGACCCAGCCCCCACCATGCGCCCCTGACCACGCCTTTCCTGCCATTCACCGCTATGCCCGCCTTGGTCATCTTCATCTGTTTGGTCATTCCATCGTTTGGTATTTTGCGGGCGGCTGCGCTGCGCCGGCTCAACCGGCCAGCGAACCTGCAGCACCCTCGCCGTTGCCCTTTTCCCGTTTTGCCGCCACGGCGGCGGTCTTTGCGACACGCCCCGTGCGGCGGCGCGCGTCACCCCGACGCGCGATCTTTGAACCGCATGCATAATATCGCCAAAATTCTTTGTCTCAAAAACGGGAACCTGCCGCCGCGCTGCGCCGCGCGCCGCTCTCCGTCTACGGGACACCTGCCCGACCCGCGCACCGCGACGCCCTGAGAGTCATGAACAAGCCGGTTTTGCCCCTGACGTACGAACAACTCGATCGCTGGATCGAATCGCTGCAACCCGCGTTGCTGGCGGAGCGTTTCACCATGGCGATCGGCATTCTGCGTGGCGGCGCGCCGCTTGCGCTGATGGTTTCGCATGCGGCCGGCACGCCCGTCGCCTTCCTTCGATACGACCGCCAGTTACGCACGGTCGCATGGGACTCGACGCTGCCGATCCCGCCCGCCGGCTCGAAAGTGCTGCTGTGCGAGGACATCGCGGGGCGTGGCTTTACGCTGACCGATTGCATCGCCTTCCTTCAGCAGCAAGGCCTCGACGTCAGGACACTGACCGCCGCGGTCGACGACCTGAGCCGCACGCAACCCGACTACGCGATCGACGCCCGCGGCTACTTCGCGCTGTTTCCGTGGGAGCGCCAGGCCTACACCGAGCGTTATCGCGAAGACTGGGAGCGCGTCGAAGCGGGCGCTGCGCCCGCCATGGCCGACGATCACGAATACGCCACCTACGCAATCGACCTCGACGGCATTCTGCTACCCGACGTGCCGCTCGCACGCTACGACGAGGATCTGGCCGCGGCGCTCGCCGAACGCGACGCGCTGCTGCCGTTCGAGGTGCTGCCGGGCATCGATCTGCAACGCGTGCGCACGATCATCACCGGCCGGCCGGAACTGGATCGCGCGCGCACCGAAGCGTGGCTCGCGCGGCACGGCTTCGGTCATATGCAACTGGTGATGCGCACGCCCGGGACGCACGACGAAAGTGCCGCCGGCGCCGCCGCTCACAAGGCTGCGGCGGCGTTGCGCGGCGGTGTCACGCATTTTGTCGAGAGCGATCCGGTGCAGGCGCTGCTGATCGCGCAGCAAGCGCCGTTACTGCGCGTGATCTGGTGGGACGCGCTTACGCAAACGGGGATGCTGGTGGGCGCGCGCGCGTGGACGTGAGTGGCGGCTAGGCTTCTTTCGTCTCTCTGAGCTCTTTACCATCCCGCAGATGCAGATGCCGCGCGGCCCGCTGCGAGGCGACGATGATCAGCTTCATCGTCGCACGCGTGGCGCCGACGAACAGCTTGCGTGCAATCCGCTCATCGAATAGTTCGAAGTCGACCTCCGTGAGAATCACGCACGGCGCCGCCTGCCCCTTGAAGCGGTAGATCGACTCGAACAGCACATCTCCTTCGCGATACTCCGGGTTGCCGAACAGATCGTATTTACCCGTAAAACTGCGCAACCGATGTGGTCCGAGATGATCCTGCGCGGTCATCGCCGAGCCTTCGCGGCCGCGAAACGACAGCACCGCAATGTCCTGTTTGCGAAAGCCGAGCGACAAAGCCTGCGTTATGGCCCGCTTGGTTGCCTCGATGCTGCCTTCGGTGGCGTTCGCTTCGTCGTAGACGGAGAGCGAAATATCGGAGCCGTCGAACGGACTGCCCGAGGCCAGACCCGCCGCGACCGGCACCGAGGCGCCGACCACGTCCCGCACATAATCGAGAATGTCACGCGGGCTGCGGTAGTTGGTAGTCTCTTTCAGCGTGGTCCAGCCGGGCAGTTCGACCGGCTCGCGCATATACAGATTCTGCAGCGGATCTTCGAGCCACCACCACGCGGCGCCCGGCCGCAACAGACGCTCGAGTGCAGCCACCCACGGCTGCTGGAAATCCTGCCCTTCGTCGACGATCAGCACGTCGAATTGCCAGCGCGCGTCGATCGGCGTTTCGGCGAAAGTCGTTTCAAGCTGTTTGAATACGTCGCCAGACTGAAAATCCGGCTCGCGGCCCGCGTCGCGCGCGATCCAGTCGCATAGCTGGTGATAGTTCGCCACCTTTGCCTCAGGCGGCGCGACCCGCGCAATGTGATCCGCGAGCGGCCGGTTGAAACACACGTACAAAGGCCGCTGACCACGCGCCGCTGCATCCTTCATCACCTGCACCGCCAGTTGCGTCTTGCCGGAGCCGGCCGTGCCGATCACGCGCAGCCGGAACGGCGAAAACTCGAGTCGTCGCGCCCAGGTCGCGAGGCCACCGGCCAGACGCGTGACGAGCGTGCCGGCCTGGCCGACGAGCGCGCTGGCGTCGGGCGTAAGCGAGAGTTCGTCGGCGAGAAAGTGATGGATTTTCGGTGCGCAGGCGAGGCGCGCTTCGTCGGCCGGCAAGGCTTCGCGAATGATCGCGGCAAGCCGGTCCTTGCGCGTCGCGTCGACGATCCGCGCGGGATTCACGCCAGCAATCGCCGCGTCCTTGACGATGTGGTCCGGGCAATACAGCAGTTCTTCGATGAAATATGTACCCGCGCCGAACGCCGCGGTGAAGCGCCGGTGCAGCGTTTCGACGGTATGCGCAAGCGCGATCGCCACATTGCGTTCCGTCTGAAGATAGACCTTGACGAGCCCCTTGGGCGTTTCGCGCAGGAAACCAGTTTTCTGTTCGACGATCATCACGCGCCCAGCCGGGCTGACGATCACGAAGTCGGCCTCGCCGAACACCGAAAAGTTCTGGTTCAGACGGGTCCAGTGCACGCCGTGATAGACGGTGTAGCCATCGGGAAGCGCTTCTTCCAGCAACGCGAGGGTCTCGCGTTCGCGTGCCGCCGCGCCGGTGGCGGCGAGGCTCTTCCAGTCGTCGGGGACAATGCGGGCCATGCGGTGTCTCGTCGTGTTCGGGTGCGCTCATTGTACGCAACGCCCGCGCGTTGCCGGCATGGCACATCGGGCGATACACGGACCTCTATGGGCAAGGTGCTTCGGACCAGGCTCCGGGCAACACTTCACGCAGCAGATTGCGGGCTGGCGGCGCGCAAACCCATCCGCATCGTGTATCGTTACTGGCTGAACGCCGCGCGCCACGCGCGGCTTGCCACCTGTCAACATAAAGAAAGGATTTACCGGATGATCACGATCTGGGGACGCGCCAACTCGGTCAACGTACAGAAAGTCTTGTGGTGTTGCGACGAACTGGTGCTGCCGTACGAACGCATCGACGCGGGCCTGCAATTCGGCCGTAACAACGAGCCCGACTATCTGGCGATGAACCCGACCGGCAAAATTCCGACGCTGGTCGACGACGGCTTCGTGCTGTGGGAATCGAACTCGATCCTGCGCTATCTGGTGCTGCAATACGGCGAATCGAGCCTCCTGTATCCGTCCGAACCGAAACTGCGCGCCAGCGTCGACCGCTGGCTCGACTGGTCGCTCACCACGCTACAGCCCGCGGAAAAACCCGTCTTCTGGACTCTCGTGCGCACGCCCGCCGCCGAGCGCGACGCCAACAAGCTCGCCACCGACTTCGGCGCGGTCACGTTGCTGTGGCGCCTGCTGGATAACCATCTGCAAGGCCGCTTCTTCCTCGAAGGCGAAAAGTTCACGCTCGCCGATATCGTGATCGGCGCTTACGCGAAACGCTGGTTCGGACTGGACGGCGTCGAACGCCCGCCGTTGCCGAATCTGGAGCGTTGGTATTCGCGGCTTGCGACACGCCCGGGTTTCAAGAAATACATCGATTTCCCGCTGACTTGAGCGATCCGGCGGCCATTGGGCGGCTTGATGGGCAACTTCATGCCCCACCGCGGCGTCCAGCCGCGACCGGCAGGTACGCCGCACACCGGCACAGTCAAGCACGATGGCCTTTATAATCCACGCATGAAGACCGCCAAGCCCGCCGCGACCGCCGACAAAACCACGCCTGCCGCCTCCGCTCATCATCATGAGCCGGGGCACACGCACATTGCGCACGGTGAATCGCAGGAAGCCGCACTAACTCTCGCGGAAGAATATTGCCGCGAACGCGGCGAAAAACTCACGCCGATCCGCCGCAAAGTGCTCGAATTGCTGTTGAATTCCGGGCGCGCCACCAAAGCTTATTCGCTGCTCGACGACATGCGCCAGATCCATCCGGGCTCGGCGCCGCCTACGGTTTACCGGGCACTGGATTTTCTGCTCTCGGCAGGGCTCGTGCACCGGATCGAATCGATTAATGCGTTTACCGTCTGCCACGACCTGACCCAATGCCAGCACGGCATTCTGGTGGTGTGCCAGCAATGCGGCAACGTCACCGAGTTGCATCAGCCGAAGCTGCGCCAGGCGCTCGTCACGCAAATCGAAGACGCGGGTTACCGCCTTGCCAGCGATGAAATCGAATTGAAGGGATTGTGTTCCGCGTGTCAGGCAGCGGAAGCGGCCAGCGCCAGCGCTGCCGCACCGGTCGCCGTCGCCAAATAACAGCGGCGCCTGCCATCAGGCTTGCAATCTGATTGCAGACCGTTTCGCCAGACGAAAGCTTGCCGCCGACGATGCGGCGGCAAGAAACCGCCCTCGGCCGCGAGGCCGCTCCTCAGCCCGCGCGGGCGTCGATCGCGTCGTGCAACAGTGTCACGAGGTCTTCCGGCAATGCCGGCTTGGTCATGAAATGCTGGAAGCCTTCGCCGATGCTGCGTAAGCGGTAAGCGTCGTCGGTATGACCCGTGAGCGCCACGGCCACCGAAGGTGCATGGTCACCGCGAATCTCGTGATCGCGCAGCCGCTGGATCAGATAAAAGCCGTCCATGGCCGGCAATTCGAGGTCGCACACCACGGCGTCAGGTAACAGCCGCAGCGCCGCTTCGACGCCCTCTTCCGCATCCGCCACTGCGACGACATGCGCACCTTCCGCCTCGAGTAACAAGGCCAGTGATTCCCGGCTATCCGGGTCGTCCTCGACGAGCACGATCGTGGCCTGATCGAGTCTCAATGCTCCGTTCATGTTCTGCTGTAGCTCTAAAAAACCGGTTAGGCCATCAGACTCGGCCAACGTATCGCCCTGCTGTTTGCTGCCGATTTGCGCGGCTGCGGTATTGCTGTCCATGGTTCCGACTCGATTTCATGCGTCGAGTTGCATGCAGGCCCGCGATTGTAAAACATGGCCCCGGCGCAACGCGTGCGCACAGTAACGCGCCAAAATTGCACGCCGATGAAAAACCGACCCTCGGCTCCACTGCCCTGGCTGACCAATGCCGACACCCGATTCGCCGTGGCGGTGGCTGCTGCAAACCCACGTCCATCGCCTTGCCCGCCTCAGCGTCTGCTCCGACATTCATGTTCTATTGCGACGCCGGCGCGGTTATGCCTCTCGCACGGCGTTCAAATCCACTCCTCAGGTAGCACGTTGCGTGCCTCGCCGGCTTCACCCGATTCGTCGTTACGTCAGCATGGTTGCGCGAGCCTGCCGCACGATCCACGGCGGCGCTATGATCGTGTGCGCGAGATCGCAGCGGCTGCGTTATGTTCTGCCGCTGCGACGCAGCACGTCATATGAGCGCCATCTCTCCGCCCCTAAAACCTGAGGCCGCCCGACACCATGTCCGATCTCGACTCCGCCACGCTCGAAGCACTCCGTCATGTCAGCACCGCCACGCTGACCACCCAGTTGTTCAAGCGCGGCTTGCGCAATACGTTCATGCAGGGCGTCGCGCCGCTCGCCGCGCACAGTGGCGCGAATCTGGTCGGGCCGGCCTTCACGCTGCGCAATATTCCCTCGCGCGAGGACATCGACGTGCTCGAACTGTTTGCTGATCCCGAGTACGCACAGCGCAAATGTGTCGAGACCATTCCGGCCGGCCATGTGCTCGTGCAGGATTGCCGCGGCGAGCGAGGCAGCGCCTCGTTCGGTTCGATCCTCTCGCAGCGGTTGCAGGTGCGCGGCGTAGCGGGCATGGTGTCCGACGGTCCGGTGCGCGACAGCACGACAATCGCCGCGCTTGGCATGCCGGTGTTTTGTGCCGGCGCAAGCGCGCCGCCGAATCTGATCCGGCATCACGCGGTGGATATCAATGTGCCGATCGGCTGCGGCGGTGTAGCGGTGTTTCCCGGCGACGTGATCGTGGGCGATGCGGACGGCGTGGTGGTAATCCCACTCAAAATGGCAGCCGAGGTTGCGCAAGCCGCCGCCGAGCAGGAGCAACTCGAAGTGTTTCTCACCGAGCGTATTCGTGAGGGCGCCGCCCTGCCCGGCACTTATCCGCCGAACGAAAAAACGAAGGCTGCGTATGAGGCGTGGCGGCAGAAACGTATTTCTGAGTGAGTCCGGCAGTGTGTCAGTCCGCTTTGCCAGGACCGACGCCCTGCACCAGCAAGGCCACCGCATGCCGGGCGATCTCCTCGCTGCCGATGTTGCACCGAGCGGGATCGTTACGCCACAGCTTCGAGGAGGCCAGCGGCAGAATCGTCATACCCAGCAGCGTGACGAATACCAGCGACGGCTCCAGCCCGGCATTCAGGCGCCCTTCCTTTTGCCAGCGCGCGATGGCTGACAGCGACGCCTTCTGATTCGCGTCGCCGAACCGTTCATGCATGCGCTGGCGCAGCAGGCCGCCGTCGCTGATCACTTCGCGCACCCACAGCGACGGAAACCACGGATTGTCGCTCGCCGTCTTCACCAAACGCTGCGCGAGTTGCGTGATGGCCGCCACCGGGTCATCGGGATTCTCCTGAAACGGCACGCCGAGCGCCGCGCGCAGCGGCGCGAAACGCTCGTCGATCAGCACGTCGAGCAATTGATCGCGCGTCTTGAAGTAGTAATGCATCATCGCCGGCGTGAAACCCGCCTCGCGGGCAATCTCCCCGAGCGTGGTGTCGACGATGCCCTGCCGCGCGAACAGGGCGAGCGCGGCGTCCAGCAGGCGGCTGCGCTGCTCCGGGCCGCGCGCCGAGCCCGAAGGCCTGCCCGGTCGCCGTGTGAGCGCGGGCGGCGGTGCGGGAATCGAAGCGTTCGCAGCATCGCCCACCGTGGCTGACGCCGGCTTCGAAAGCTTTCGCGCCTTCGCGGCGGCCGTGCTGCGCGGCGGGCGTTTCACTTCCCGGTCATCTGACGTAATCCTTGCCATTGCATTCAATTTGACGAGTGACACAATGTCGCATATATTAATCTCCGAATTAATTAATTTCAATACCGTGGCGCCATGAACCAATCGACAACGACTCAACCCGCCGGGCTAACGCGGCCAGATGCGCAGTCCGGCCCGCAGGCAAATGACCACCCGCCGATCCGCCTGCTGTTTCCGGCGCTGCTGCTGGTCATGCTGCTCGCCGCGCTCGATCAGACGATCGTCTCGACCGCGCTGCCGACCATCGTCGGCGAACTCGGCGGGCTCAACAACCTCTCGTGGGTGGTGACCGCCTACCTGCTCAGCTCGACTATCGTCGTGCCGCTGTATGGCAAATTCGGCGATCTGTTCGGCCGCAAGATCGTGCTGCAGACGGCGATTGTCGTGTTCCTCGTCGGCTCCGCGCTGTGCGGCGTCGCCCAGAACATGACCCAGTTGATCGTGCTGCGCGCACTGCACGGGCTCGGCGGCGGCGGTCTGCTAGTCGTGACGATGGCCGCCATCGCGGACGTGATTCCGCCGGCTGAGCGCGGCCGCTTCCAGGGGGTATTCGGCGGCGTGTTCGGTCTCGCGACGGTGGTCGGGCCGCTGCTCGGCGGCTTTCTCGTCGAGCACCTGTCATGGCGCTGGATTTTCTACATCAACCTGCCGCTCGGCCTCATCTCGCTGGCTGTGATCGGCGCGGTCTTCAAACCGCACGTGCGGCATGTGAAGCACACCATCGACTACATGGGCGCCGCGTTTCTCGCCGGCGCGCTCACCTGCATCATCCTGTTCACGAGCCAGGGCGGCACGATCCTGCCGTGGTCATCGCCGCAGTTGTGGTTCACGCTGGGAATGGGGCTGGTGGCGATCTGGGGCTTCATCCACGAAGAGCGCACTGCCGTCGAACCGATCATGCCGCTCGAACTCTTCAAACAGCGCACGTTTTTGCTGAGCAGTCTGATCGGCTTCATCATCGGCGTGTCGCTGTTTGGTTCGGTCACGTTCCTGCCGCTGTATCTGCAAGTGGTCAAAGGCTCGACGCCCACGGAAGCCGGCATGCAGATGCTGCCGATGATGGGCGGTCTGTTCGTGATGTCGATGGTGACCGGACGCGTAATCAGCAAGATCGGCAAGTACCGCATGTTTCCGATCGCCGGCACGTTTCTCGTGGCCGTCGCGATGGTGCTGCTCGCACGCCTGCAGATCAACACGCCCATTCGTGTGATGTATATCGACATGGGCATTCTCGGCTTCGGCCTCGGCATGGTGATGCAGGTGCTGATTCTCGCCGTGCAGAATACTGTCGAGTTCAAGCACATGGGTGTCGCCACTTCAGGCGCAACGCTGTTCCGTTCAATCGGCGGCTCGATCGGCGTGGCCGGTTTTGGCGCGGTGTTTTCGAACGGCCTCGCCGCACGTCTGGAAAAACTGATTCCGGCCGACATCGAATTGCCGCACGCGCTCGGACCGGCGGCCATCCACCAGTTGCCTGAAGCGCTGCGCAACGACTATCTGCAAGCGTTTGCCGGTGCGTTGCACACGGTGTATCTCTCGGCGGCCTGCGTCGTCGTGCTGGCCTTTGTGCTCGCGTGGCTTCTGAAAGATCATCCGCTGCGCAAGCACTGATTTCGCGTATCCCGCTTCCAGCGAGCGTTTCCTGCAAGCGCTTGATGACGAGGTCGAACGCCGTGCGCTTCGACCTCGTTCTGTTTTCATCGCCGCTATTTCGTTCTACCGATTCCGCCGGCGCGCGAGAGTGTCGACGCCTCTGCACCGTGACTGAGCAAACCGTGTGAAAAAAACCGTCAGCCTGTTCGTTCTGCCGACATATGCAGTGTTTCGTCGTACCTACAAATGTGTTTTAGCGCACATAAAGTAGGTAAGAACGTCGATTGACGTTCTCACGGAAACGCCACATATTGCAAGCAGCGGCACCGCAAGCGAGGACTTGCGTCCCAAGGTTCTCCAGAGCATGTGGATCGTGGTTTCCGCGGACGTTACTCCTGCCTCAACACGATCTGGAGCATGCCGTAACGGCACTGTTTTCCACAGGTGGGTCCACAGTATGTCCACCCAGACAATACTCGGCCATAGTTTCCCGACGCCCTGCAAACGCTGTGGCGGTGCGCTGTACCGGCAAGTCGACTATTGCCCGTATTGCGGCGCGGTGCACCCGCTTGACGCCGGCCCACACAAGCGCGTCGTGATTCCCGGCAGCCACGCCAGTGCCATCAGCAAGACAGCGCAGAAAAACGGCTTCGATCCGACACAGCCGGTTGAAACCGATCTCGCCGCGCAGACCGCGGTCACCGGCGAAGCCGCCCCTGTCGAGCCCCCGATGCCAGCGCCGGTACTCGCGTCTCCGGATACGCCGATTCCGCCGCTCGCCGATCTACCGCATTCTGCTGGCCGCAGCATGGTCCCGATGCGCCGGGTGCTGCTCGCGATCGTGGCGATTGGCGCAATCGGACTAGCGTATGTCGCCTTTACTCTATTCAGCGACAACCACGAATCGCAGAACGGCAATACTGAGCAGACGGCTGAAAATCATCAGGACGCCAGAACGGCGACCGGCACGATTGCGCTGTACGCACCGGCTCAGCCGACGAATCAGGCCGCCGCGGTTAAGCCTGCTGTCCCCAGCAATGCCGCCAATCCCGCCAAGGCCGCACCGGCAATCCTACCCACGCCCATCGCGCCGCCGTTGGCCGCAGCGCCTGTAAAACCAGCGGCGCCGCAGTTCCGCGATGCCGCGCAAGCGCTGCAGACAGCGCGTCTGGCCGTCCGCGCCAACGATCTCTCCGCGGCACAAGCGGCGCTTGGCGCGGCGCAAACGCTGCAGCCCGGCAACACCGACGCAGAAAGCCTGCTGACCGAATTGAAGCCGCTCACCGCGCGCCGCGACGCCGCGTTGCAGGCGGCACAACTGTGTGCCTCGCAGCAGTCGTGGAGTTGCGCACGCCAGCACGCCAATGAGGCGCTCGCGATCGACACCGGCAACGACGCCGCGAAAACCATCCTTGAGCGCGTGATTCGCGAGACAGGTTGGGCACCGCTCAAGCCGCATGCGTAAACCGGCATCCCGGTCAGCGAAAAAGTTTGGATACCGAATTTCTTGACCGTTCGCACGCCCGATTGCATTGGCGTTTCGCGTGCCCTCTGAGCGGCAACAGACGGACATGGCACGCGCGACGCCTTGAACATGAGATGGCAAGCCGACTCACCGGTGCTTCGCGCGCGTCGACACGAGAGGCTGTTCAACCCTGACCGATAGGTAGATAAACCATGCTGAAGAAACTTCTGGCGGGATGGCTGGGGCTGGCGCTAATGATCATGTCTTCGTTTGCTTGCGCGGAACCTGCGCACTACAAGATCGTTACCGGTCCGGAACGCGGCACGTACATTCAGATCGGCCAGGATCTGTCGAAATGGGTGGCGCAGCCGGCGGGCATCGACCTGGAAGTGATGTCGTCGAAGGGTTCGGCCGAAAACGTGCAGCGCATGCGCTTCGAGCCCGGCGTGAAGCTAGCACTGGTCCAGTCCGACGTGTATCAGGCCTACATCGACATGGCCAACGCGGGCAATGCCGACGCGGGTACGACAATCCGGCCGCTACGGCTCATCATGCCGCTCTACGACGAAGAAATTAACGTCGTCGTGCGCGCGGACTCGCCGATGAAAACCTTCGCCGACATCAAGGACAAAAGCATCAGCGTGGGCCTGCTCGGCAGCGGCACCGCTCAAACGGCCACGACCCTCTATCACCTGATGTTCGGACAGGCGATTCCCGAGCAGAACGTCCAGCACCTGAGCAACGAAGATGCGCTGGCCGCATTGATCGTCAAGAAGGTGGACGTCGCGATCATCGTGGTCGGGCAGCCGGCGAAACTGTTCAACGACATGAATCCCGAGCTGCTGCAACAGATCCGCCCTCTGAAGGTTGATCCCAACGCGCCCGAAACCGCCCGAGCGAAGCAGACTTATTTTCCCACGACACTCCGCGCGACCAGCTATCCGAACTGGCTGAAGGAAGATGTTCCCACGCTAACGGTCAAGGCCTTTCTCGTCACTTACGATTACGGTCTGCGCGATACCGTCGGCAATCTGAATCACTTTGCGGATTCGCTCTGCGCCAACTTCGACAATCTGCAGGAGCACGGGCATCCGAAGTGGAAGCAGGTGAAACTCGAATTGCCGCCTCTCGTGCGCGGATGGAAATACTACGCGCCGGTGGAAAAACATCTGCGCGCCTGTCTCGCGAACAAGAGTGCGGCGATCAGCGCGACGGCCGCGCAAGCCGCGCAGAAACCGCGCTCCCCCTGCACGGATCAGGAGCGTCTGCTGTTGCTGTGCAAGTAACGTCGTCTGGCGAGGCGAGGCGCGCGCTCAGGCGTGCGCCTTCGATGCAGCCGACACGTCCATCGCCCGTTGCAGCGCTTCGTACACCTTCGGCCGGTTGCATTGCGACACGTTAAAGCGCAGGAAGCCGGCCGCCGATTGCGACGCGCTGAACACATTGCCCGGCGCGAACACCACACTCTCGGCTAATGCGTGACGCGCGATATCGGCGGCGTCGAGCGCATCGGGTAAGCGCGCCCAAACGAATATCCCGGCGCGTGGCCGCGTCCACACTTCAAGGCCTGCGTAGCCCAGCCGCCTGATCGTCTCCCCCATGGCGTCCGCGAGCTTCGCGCGCATCGATTCCAGATGCCGCCGGTAGGTGCCGTCCACCAGCAAACGATGCACGACGCTCGCCGCGAGCTGACCGTTGCCGAACGTGGTGGCCAGCTTCAGATCGACCAGTGGCTCGATCCATTCCCTGCGCGCCGCGATGTAGCCGCAGCGCACGGCCGCGGACAAGGTCTTCGAAAAGCTGCCGATCGAGACCACCCGCGCGAGACCGTCGAACGCCGCAAGACGCGGCGCGGGTTCGTCCTCGAAGTCGGCGAAGATATCGTCTTCGACGATCAGCAGATTGTGCTCACCCGCCAGTTTCAGCAGCCGATGCGCAATGGCCGGCGCAAGCGTGGCACCGGTCGGATTGTGGATCGCGGAGTTGGTCACGTAGAGCCGCGGGCGGTGCTCGATCAGCGCCCGCTCGAATGCCGCCAGATCCGGACCGGATGGCGTATAAGGCACACCGACGATGCGGACACGATGCGCGCGCAGCAGCGCCTGAAAGTTGAAGTAGCACGGATCGTCGATCAGGACCGTGTCGCCGGGTTCGAGCAGAAAGCGGCAGACAAGATCGAGCGCATGCGTGCCGCCGTCGGTCAGCACGATCTGCTCGGGCGGCGCTTCCACGCCATGTTGCGCGAGCCGCCAGGCGAGCTGCTGACGCAGCGCGGGCAGACCGAGCGGGCTCGCATAATCGGCGAGCGGCGACTGCGGATCACGCGCCACGGCGCGCAACGCGCGGCGCACACCGTCTTCCGGCAGCCATGAAGGCGGCATCCAGCCACAGCCCGGCTTGAGCACCTTCGCACCGGCCTCCAGCGACTGCCGCGTGAGCCACAGCGGATCGACCTCGCGATCCAGCCGCGGCCCGAGATCGGCGAGCGCAAGCGGCGGCGCATGACCGGAGACGAAAAAGCCGGAACCGCGCCGCGCCACGATCACCCCTTCCGCGACCAGCCGGTCGTACGCTTCCACCACGGTCGACTTCGACACGCCGAGTGCCTCGGTCATCGTGCGGATGGACGGCACGCGCGCGCCCGGCATCAGCGAACGGCTCGCGATGCGCTCGCGCAAGCTGTCCATCACGGTGCCGACCCGCGTGCCGGTTGGCGCGCCCAAGGCCGCCCGGTTGTTATCGCTTTCCGCCATCTGTACTGCTCCATGTTCGGTACAGTTTGTACGAATTGTACTGATCCGTAGCTTACCCTTTACAGCCCGAAAGCGGATGCTATGAGTTCTGTTTTCAATGCGCATGGACTCTTTCGATGGACAAGACAACGAACGGCTGGGTGAGCGGCATGGTGGGCGTGTTGATTTTCAGCGGCTCGCTACCCGCCACCCGCATCGCCGTACAAGGCTTCGATCCGGTGTTTCTGACGATGGCCCGCGCGACCATCGCGGGCACGTTGGGGCTGTTGCTTCTGCTCGTGTTTCGCCAGGCTCGGCCCGCAAGGCGCGACCTCGTCCCGCTGGTGATCGTCGCGCTGGGCGTAGTGGTTGGCTTTCCGCTCCTGACCGCCCTCGCGCTGCGCCACGTGAGCGCCGCGCACGCCGTGGTGTTCGTCGGCCTCCTCCCGCTGTCCACCGCGATCTTCGGCGTGCTGCGCGGCGGCGAGCGCCCGCAGCCGGCGTTCTGGCTGTTCTCGGCGCTCGGCAGCGGCGCGGTGGTCGCGTTCGCCTTGCGCCACGGCCTCGACGCGTCGCCACTCGGCGATGCGCTGATGCTGGCGGCGATCGTCGCCTGCGGCCTGGGTTATGCCGAAGGCGCGCGGCTGTCGCGCCATCTCGGCGGCTGGCAGGTGATTTCGTGGGCGCTGGTGCTGTCGCTGCCGGTGATGCTGCCGCTCGCCTGGTGGGCACGGCCTGCGTCGTTTGAAGGCGTGAGCCATGCGGCGCTGTGGGGACTCGCGTACGTGTCGCTTTTCAGCATGCTAATCGGCTTCGTGTTCTGGTATCGCGGACTGGCGCTCGGCGGCATCGCGGGGGTCGGGCAACTGCAATTGCTGCAGCCGTTCTTTGGCCTGTTGCTCGCCGGTTTGCTGCTGCACGAACAGGTGCCGCCCGCAATGATCCTGGTGACCGTCGTGGTAGTCGCGTGTGTGGCGGGCGCGCGGCACTTCTCGCGAAGCGCACCGGTGCGGCCGGCAGTCTGAACGGTGTCTCGCCCGCGCATGCGTTCCCTGATTTTCGGGACCACGCGAGGTCGACTGTCGGATGAATATGTCATCATCTCGATAATCGATCCACCACTCGCGCCGCGACTACGATGCCGACCGCATTTGCACAAACCGTCGAAGCCCGCTTTGCCGAACTCACGCCGACTTCCAAGCGCGTCGCCAGTTACATGCTGGCGAATCTCGACCGGCTCGGCCTTGAAAACGCCGATCAGATCGCCCAGCAAGCCGGCACCAGCGGTATCTCCGTGGGCCGGTTCTTGCGCAGCATCGGCTACCAGAACCTGGATGATCTGAAGCGCGAGCTGCGCGGCGCGCAGGAGCGCCCGTGGCTGATCACCGACCGGCTCGACGCATTTCGCCGCGCCTCCGGCCAGCACGACGAAGCCACACCGGCCGCAAGCGAGCCCGATGCTGGCAACCCCGCTGCCAACCCCGCTCTCGCCCACTCGCTCGAACTCGAAATCGGCGCGATCCAGCATGTCTACCAGCTTGCGCAATCGCCGGTGTTTGCCCGCGTGGCCGAACGCATCTCGAACGCTGACGCCGTCTATATCCTCGGTATTCAGTCCACGCGCGGCATCAGCAACGCGTTCTACAGCTACCTGGAGTACATCCGTCCGCGCGTGTTCTATTCGGACGGCATGTCGGGCTCCTATGTCGATTCGCTGAACTCCGAGTTCAAGGCACCGTATCTGATCGTCACCGATACGCGCGCCTATTCGATGATCGCGCGCCGCTATTGCGAGGCGGCCACGCGCCGTGGGCTGCCCTTCGCGCTCGTCACCGACATTTACTGTCCGTGGGCGCGCGAATTCGACGGTGATCTTTTGCAGGTGAAGACCGATGTCGGTCAGTTCTGGGACTCGCTGGCGCCGCTCACGTGCCTGTTCAATCTGCTGATTTCGGCGATTGTCGAACGGCTCGGGCCGGGCATCGACGAGCGCGTTGCACGTAACCGCGAACTGCAGAGCGAATTCGACCAGTTCGACCTTTGAGGCCGCCTACGCGATAAGCCAAGTGATTGACGATCGGCTAATCCGGGCTCCCGCGCCACACATGGCAAGCGTGCGTGTTCCTACGCGGCGCAACGCACTGATGATCGAATCGGCAACCGCACAAACCGCCCGCTGCGCTTGATGTCCTGCATTGATCGCATCAGGACGCGGTCGTCGCCGCAGCTTCCCCGCCGAGATACGCGTCACGTATCCGCTCGTCACCGAGTAGGGACTCAGCAGTGCCCTCGAGCACGACGCGGCCGGTCTGCAACACGTAGCCGTAATGCGCGATTTCCAGGGCGAGGCTAGCGTTCTGCTCGACCATGAAGAACGTCACGCCTTGCTGGTTGATCGTGTCGATCAGTTCCAGCACTTTATCGACGTAGAGCGGTGACAAACCCATCGTGGGTTCGTCCATGCAGATCAGTTTCGGCCGGCTCATCAACGCGCGCGCCATGGCCAGCATCTGCTGTTCGCCACCCGAGAGCGTGCCGGCCTTTTGCGCCAGGCGCTCTTTCACGCGCGGGAAAAGACCCAGCACGCGCTCATAGTCTTCGTCGATGGCTACACGGTCGCGCCGTGTGTATGCGCCCATCAGCAGATTCTCACGCACCGTCATGTCGCCGAACAGCCGCCGCGCCTCGGGTACGGACCCAACACCGCGCCGCACGATCTGCGGCGTGCTGAGTCCTGTGATCGCCTCACCTTCGAACGTGACGCTGCCGGAGCGCGGCTTGTGCAGACCGAGAATCAGCTTCATGGTGGTCGATTTGCCGCTCGCGTTGCCGCCAAGCAAACTCACGATCTGCCCGCGCCGCACTTGAAAATTGACGTCGAAATGCACCTGTACGGGACCGTAAAACGTCTCGATGTGTTCGAGTTTCAGTAGAGCGTCGCTCATCGTCGATGTTCCAGAAGTTCAGGCCGCGACGCGCACAGCCGCCGCACCGCCGACATTGCGATGGCCCAGATACGCCTCGATCACACGCGGATCGTTGCGCACGTCGCGCGGCAGCCCTTCGGCGATTTTTCCGCCGTTGTCGAGCACGATCACGCGATCCGATAAGCGCATCACCATGTCGAGCTTGTGTTCGATCAGCAGAATGGTCAGCCCGCGCGCTTTCAGTTGCTGGATCAGCACCAGCATTTCGGCGGTTTCGGACTCGTTCATGCCGGCCGTCGGCTCGTCGAGCAGCAGGATGCGTGGATGCAAAGCGAGCGCGCGGGCAATCTCGACGCGTCGCCGGTTCGCATACGACAGGCTATGCGCCGGATGATCGATGCGCGGCGCGAGGCGCTCGCCGAACCCCGCGATAATCTCGCGCACTTCGTCGCGCAGCGCCGCGTCTTCACGGCGAATCGAAGCGGGTCCGGTCAGTGCGCGCGCGACTTCGGCGATGGCGCCGACAATCGGCCAACCCGTGCGGGTAGCGCGCAAACGTGCATGCGCACCGATCAACACGTTGTCGAGCACGCTCAGATTGCCGAACACGCGGCCATGCTGAAACGTGCGCGCAAGTCCGAGCGCGGCGAGCTTTTCCGGCCGCACGCCGGTGATGTCGCGGCCGTCGAATTGCACGCTGCCGGCGTCCGGCGTATCAAGCCCGGTGATCAGATTGAACAGCGTCGACTTGCCCGCGCCGTTCGGCCCGATCACGCTGACCAGTTCGCCCTCCGAAATCGAAAGATCGACGCCGTTCACCGCGGTCAGTCCGCCGAAGCGCCGTGTCACGCCGCGCACGTCGAGAAGAGTCTGTGTCATGTGCGCTCCGTCATACCGTTCCCAGCAAACCCTGTGGCCTGAACCGCACCAGCAGCAGCAACACCAGGCCGTAGATCAGCATCCGATAGTCGGCGGCCCAGCGGAAAATCTCCGGCAAGCCAATCAGCGCGACCGCGCCGACGATGCCGCCCAGCACGTTGCCGAGGCCACCGAGAATCACCATCGTCAAGGCGAGGATGGATACTTGCGAATCGAAAGTCTGATTGTTGATGTAGCTATACAGATGCGCCGCGATCCCGCCGCTGATCCCGGCAGCCAGCCCACCGAACGCAAACGCGATCGCCTTGTAGCGGTTCGGGCGAATACCGTGCGAGCGCGCGGCGACCTCGTCTTCGCGAATCGCACGCAGCGTCCGACCCAGATGCGAGCTCAACAGCCGCGTTTGCAAAAGCGCCAGCACGATCAGCACGCCCAGCGCAAACCAGTAGATCGCGCGAGCGCTATCGGGCGTCCAGCCGAACACCGACAACGGCGCAATGCCCGCGATGCCGAGCGGGCCGCGCGTCAGACTGTCCCAGTTGAGGATCACGAGGCTCACCACTTCGCCGATGCCGAGCGTCGCAATCGAAACGTAGTGACCGCGCAAACGGAACGCCGGATAGACCAGCAGCGTGCCCAACGCGGCGGTGATCAGACCGGCGCAGAAGATCGTCACGACGGGTGACCAGCCGAGATTCGTCGACAGCAACGCGGACCCGTACGCGCCGATCACCAGCAACGCAGCATGGCCTAGCGAAATCTGTCCAACCGTACCCGCCACCAGCGTCAAACTCAACGCCAACATTCCGTACAGCCAGGCATCGGTGAGTGTTTGCAGGAGATAGGACGAACTGGCAACGAACGGCAGCGCAACCGCAGCCAGTGCCAGCGCAATCACCACGGTGCGCGGCACTATCACCGCTTTGCCGGCGGACAGGAACGTGCCCGTCATCGGCTCGGGCGGCAAACGGCGGCTGCCGCTAAAGAGTCCATTGGGACGCCACACCAGAAACAGCAACAGCAAAACGAACGCAAACAGATCGCGGTAACTGGTGCCGAAGATCGCCACGCCGTAACTCTCGACCAGACCCAGCAGCAGGCTGCCGACAATCGCGCCCGGCACGTTGCCCAGACCGCCGATCAGCAACGCCACTATGCCCTTGAGCGTGGCCTGGAAGCCCATCGCCGGATCGATGCTGTTGTAGTACATGCCGACCAGCAAGCCGCTCACGCCGCCGAGCGCGCACGCGATCGCAAACACCGCCTGATTGACGCCGTTGACGTTGACACCCATCTGCTGCGCCGCGTCCCGGTCCTGCGCGGTGGCGCGTACTGCCCAACCGAGACGCGTGAAACGCAGGAACACATAGAGCACGGTAGCCGCCGTCACGCCAATGCCTGCGATCAGCAGATCCAGCGAGCCGATCGTTGCGCCGCCGAGGCGAAAGTGCCAATCCGGCAGCGTGCTAGGCACCGGCCGCGGATCGGCGCCGAACAGCAACTGCGCGCACTGATCGAGCACGAAGCTAATACCGATCGTCGCGAGCAACGGGGCGATGCGCGCCGCACCCTGCAGCGGCCGCAAGCCGACGCGCTCGATCGCGATGCCCAGCAGCCCGCAGCCGACCACCACCGCCAGCAAGGCCAGCGGCAATGGCAACCCAAGCCGCGTCAGACACAGCCAGCCGATGAAGCTGCCGATCATGTACACCGAGCCGTGCGCAAAGTTGATCAGATGCGACACGCCGAAGATCAACGCAAGACCGACCGCCAGCAATGCATAGATATTGCCGACGATCAGTCCGTTGATCGTGTAGTCGAGCCATGAAGCCATAGCATTCGGATCCGGTGAGAAGCAGACACGTGAGCGTTGCTTGTGCGTTGCCCAGGCGTTATTTGGAAGCGACCAGCGGCTTCGCGCCGTCCCATTGCGTGAACTGATTGTCCTTGACGACCAGGTACACGCTGCGCGCACCGGCCACCCGGCGCGTCTGCGGGTCGAACTGCACCTTGCCGAAGATCAGGCTCGGCACGTCCTTGATCTGCTTCAGGCCGTCGAGCACCGCCTGACGGGTCACGCCGTAGCGGCGCATGACTTCCGCCGAGATGATCATCGCGTCGTAAGCGCGCGCGGCGAAGGTATCGGGCTCGCCGTTGTACTTCGCGCGATAACGCTGCACGAAGTCCTGCACTTCAGGCCGCTTGTCGCCGGGGAAAAAATTCGATTCCGTGAATACGCCGTTCACGGCCTCGCCGCCCAGTTCGAGAAACTTCGGCGAATAGACCGAGCCCACCGCCGCGATCGGTTGCGTCAAACCCGACGAACGCGCCTGGCGCACGATCTGCGCGCCATCCGCGTAGTACGAGATCAGCACGAGCGAGTCGGGTTTCGCTTCGTTCACACGCACCAGCGTCGCGCGGAAATCTTTTTCGGTCGGCTGATAACCTTCCGCCGCGACGACCTGTGCGCCATCCTGCGCGGCGGCTTTCGCGAAGATGTCCTTGCTGGTGCGGCCCCAGTCGGTATTCAGATAGAGAACGGCAATGCGCTTGAAGCCGAGTTCTTTCGTCGCGTAGTGCGCGAGCAGCGGCTGCTCTTCGGCTTGACTCAGTGCCGTGCTCCACATGTAGTCGCCACCCTTGGTGAAGTCGGGGTGCGAGTTGGTGAAGCCGAATTGCACGAGTTGTCCGCGCTGATAAATCGGCGACGCTGCCATCGAGGTCGTGCTCGACAGGTCACCCAGCTCCAGCAGGATGCGCGGATCGCCGACGAACTTCTGCGCGATCGACACGGCCTGGCGCGGGTCGCCACGGCTGTCCTCGAAGTCATAGGCAAGCGGGCGGCCCTTGATTCCGCCCTGGCTGTTGATCTGCTCCAGCGCGAGATCGAAGCCACGCTTCCACTGCGTGCCGTATTGCGCGTCCTGTCCGGTCAATGGTCCGCTCACGCCGATGAGATACGGCTCGCCCGTTGCGGCGCCCGCATGGGCCGGCGAGGTTGCTGTGATGCCCACCACTGCTGCGAGCACCGGCAGCATTTTCAGCCAGCGTGACCAACTGGTTCGCGATGATTTGGATACGTGCTTCATGTTTGCCTCGACTGTCAGCTTCAAAGTGGGGCCATGTAACCACGGTGAATTCCGGCGAACCAACGAAGTTTTGGGAATATGGTTATCACGTTGGAGAGGATGCCTCCGCTCGCTCACGGCAACGTGACGAACCCACGTTCACGCTAATGCGCAGACACGCCGAGGCATCTCATTGACGCAATTGATTTTTCTCTCTCCCGACACGCGCCGTATCAAACGAAATCTGCGGCGCAACGCACTCGCCCGCCAATCTGCTTCGCATTTTTTCGGCTGTCGATATCGGAATTGATTATATAAATCCCGCATTCAGACGACCCTACAATGCGCAAACCGAATTGCCAGGGCGAGTCATGGAGCTGCATCAACTCGAAGCATTTTCGGCGGTTATGTCCGCCGGCAGCATCACCGGTGCGGGACGCTTGCTCGAACGCTCGCAGCCGGCCGTCACGCGTCAGATTCAGGAACTCGAGGCGGATCTCGGCTATGCGCTGTTCAATCGCAACGGTCCGCGTGTGACGCCGACGCATCGCGCGTTTCTGCTTTACGAAGAAGTCGAGCGTTCGCTGATCGGGCTGAAGACCATCGAGCAACGAGCGCGCGCCATCGGTCTCGGCGAAGCGGAACCGCTGCGCGTGGCGGCCACGCCCGCGCTGGCGGCCTCGATCGTGCCGCCCGCCATCGCCTCGTTGCCGCCGCTCGACCACGCTCCGCAATTCCAGTTACGCAGTTTGTCGGCGGAACACGTTGTGCATGAAGTCCTGACCCGTACTGCGGATATCGGTCTGGTGACGCTGCCGATTGGGTATGCGGGGCTCGACATCCACTGGATCGCCGAAGCGCCCTGCGTGGCGCTCGTGCAGAGTGGCGACCCGCTCGCCACTCAACCGCGCATTGCCCTGCGCGATCTGGCCGACCGGCGCATCGTCACCGTGGCGAACCGGTTTCGGCTGCGGCATCGGATCGACGCGGCGTTCGCGGCTGCACGCATTTCCGCCAACGTGTTTCTCGAAACCAATGCATCGTTAAACGCGGTGATGGCCGCTCGCGCGGGCGCCGGTGTCGCGATCGTGGACCCCGCCACCGGACTCGGCCTGTCGATCGAAGGCGTGACGGCACGGCCGCTCGACTGCGCGATTCCGTTCTTCTTTGGTGTCGTGACGCCGGCAGGCAAACCGCGCCGCGCCGCCGTCGACGCATTACTGCAATCCATCGAACACGCGACCCGCGAGCTGCTCGAAGGCGTGGTGCTACATCCCGCCCAGCAACACGATGCACTGCTACAGCGCGAAACGCGCGTCTCCCGTGCGCGCACCAAACATCCGGAATACATCGCATGAATCGCCTTGCCGCACTCGAAGCCCGCTTGCGTGAAGATCTGCGTTGGCTGGAATTGCCCGCGCCCTCATGGGTCCCGCCACGTTTCGCCGGTGCTGAACGCGTACTCGATGTCGCCGTGATCGGCGGCGGCATGGCGGGTCTCACCGCGGCGGCGGAACTGCGTTGGCTCGGCATCGACAATCTGCAGGTGTTCGACCGCGCGCCATCAGGACGCGAAGGCCCCTGGGTATCGTTCGCGCGGATGGAAACGCTGCGCTCGCCCAAGCAACTCACGGGGCCCGCCCTGCGCATGCCGGCCCTCACGTTTCGCGCGTGGTACGAAGCGCAATTCGGCAGCGCCGCGTGGGATGCGCTCTACAAGATTCCGCGGATACAGTGGATGGATTATTTGCGCTGGTACCGCGAGGTGCTCGATCTTCCGGTGCAAAACGACACCACGTTGACCTCACTGCGTCCGCGCGACGACGGCCTGCTTGAACTCGATCTCGCTGATGCGGGTGCACAACGCACGGTGCTCGCGCGACATGTCGTGCTCGCCGCCGGACGCGACGGTTTGGGCGGCCCATCCGTACCGGCTATCGCCAATACGGTTGCACGCCGCTACTGGGCGCACTCCGCGGATGCAATCGATTTCGCTGCGTTGGCCGGCAAGCGCGTCGGTGTCGTCGGCGCGGGTGCGTCCGCCTTCGACAATGCCGCGACCGCGCTCGAAGCGGGTGCGGCCGCCGTCGATCTGTTCATCCGCCGTGACGATATTCCGCGCGTGAACAAGCTGACGGGCATCGGCAGTCCGGGGCTTGTGCACGGTTTCGCCGATCTTGACGACACATCCAAATGGCGTTTCCTGCATTACGCACAGGCTGAGCAAACACCGCCACCAAGAGACAGCGTGCTGCGGGTTTCGCGCCATGCGGGCGCACGCTTTCACGTCGGCAGCCCGCTTGTTGCGCTCAATGAACTCGACGGCGCGCTCGCGGTAACGACGCCGAAAGGCCGCTACGTGGTCGACTTTCTGATCTTCGCGACCGGCTTTCATTCGGATATCGCCACGCGCGCCGAATTCGCGCCGTTCGCCCACTTTGTACGGCGCTGGAAAGATCGTTATCAAGCGGACCCGTCACTGCCTTCGTACGAACTGGCCGAATCGCCGGATCTCGGCGCCGCGTTCGCCTTTCAGGAGCGCGAGCCCGGCACGTGTGCCGCGCTGACGCAGATCCATTGCTTCAATCATGCAGCGAGCCTCAGCCACGGCAAGCTCTCCGGCGACATCCCCGCGATCAGCGATGGCGCGCAGCGTCTGGCGCGCGGCATCGCAAGCCGCCTGTTCGACGCGGATCGCGAGCGGCACTACCAGGCGCTGCTCGCCTTCGACACGGCTGAGCTTCGAGGGGACGAATGGACCGACGCGGATGCATCGTCCGACACTTCACGCGCTCGCCTGCAAGCAGAGAACATCGCTGAAAACGCCGCTGAAAACACCGATTAACCAGCCGGAGCAGACATGACCGACCTCGCGTCACCGACTCAACCCGCCGCGCCCTCAGGCGCTGACACCATCGATACCATCGACGCCCTCGCCGGCCTGCAAGCCGGCAGCCCGCTCGCCGCGATCCGCCATGCCCGCGACAAAGTCGCGCTGCACACGCAACGCAGCGAAGACGCGTTGTTCGATCCGGCGTTGCCCGACCTGTCGCTGCAGGAACGTTTGTTTGCCGCGTGGTATGCCGCGCGCCTCTCGCTGGCCGACGATCTCGCCGATGCCTACACGGCTAAGCTCATCGCCACTGGCGCACAGCCGACCACGCTCGATGCAATCGAAGCGGGCACACTCGACACCACCACCGACGCTCGCCTGATCGCGATCCTCTCGCACGTCAAGCTGCTGACTATTAAGCCAGTCGAAGCACGCCCCGAGCATCTGCAAACGTTGCGGCAAGCCGGTATCACAACACGCGGCATCGTCGCGTTATCGCAGCTGATTGCGTTCGTCACTTATCAATTGCGCGTGGTAGCGGGCCTGAAGGCATTGCGCGCCGCACAGGAGGCCGCATGAGTCAGGTGAACACCAGTGCATCGCCGGTTGACCGGCTCAACGGCTTCACCTTCGATACCCTCGGCTGGCGCGCCTGGCTCGACACGGCCAGCCTCGCCGGCGCCACACTGGAGCAGATCGCCGTGCTCGAAGAGAGCCATCCGCACGCCAAAACCTCCGACTACTATCTGCTGCTGGTCCAACAGGCGGAAATTCTGCGGCAGCGCTCGGGGGTCTTCAACGCGATCATGTATGCGCCAGGCGGCCTGCCGCGCGCCGAGCGTGAACTCGCCAGCACCGTCGTGTCGCGCGTGAACGGCTGCGTGTATTGCGCTTCGGTGCATGCACAACGATTCGGCCAACTCGCGAGGCGGACCGATGCGATCGAACAGGTTTTTGAAGACCCGTCGAGCGCAGGCACCACGGAGCGCGAGCGCGCGATCATCCGGTACGCAATCGAACTGACTGACCACCCTGAAGGCGTCGACGCCACCGCCATCAAGCGGCTCGAAGCAAATGGCCTGACGCACGCGGAGATCCTCGACCTGACTCACGCTATCGCTATCTTCGCGTGGGCCAACCGGCTGATGCTCACGCTTGGAGAACCGGTGTTTCCGCATGCCGAATAGGCCACCGGCCGCATTGCGGTATCCTCACGGGCTCGTTCAGAAGGAGGATGGATTCATGAAGTTTTCGATTTGCGTGGCGGTTGCCGCCCTGACGCTGTCCGCCACCGCGTACGCGCAAACCTCGCAAACCTTTCGCTTCGGCGAAGGCCAGACCTCGCTGCCGTCCGGCAATGCCCATCCGGCACCCGCACCTGGCACGCAGGCCCAACAACCGCAACCGATGCAGGCCCAGCCGCAACCGCAACCCGCGGAACAGGCTCCGGCCAAGGCCAAGCCGAAGCACAAGGCGAAGCATCACCGACATCATCGCGGGCATGTGACTCAGCCGGACACGTACTCGCATAGCTGATCGGCGAAACGCATGCCGCGCGCATGCGTCTTCGCGACGAAAATCCGTAGCGCCCGGCGCAGCCGCATGGCCGGGCGCTACGTGCCGTACCTCGCTCGCGCCGGTCACCTATGCATCCGCGGATACTGCCTATAGATCGCGGCGATTTTTGACTCGCTTCAAATTCTCGCCCGCGGCGGGCATAGTGAAACGTATCCTCAGACCCACCGGCCACGACAGGACCACGTATGAGCACCACCCGCCCCGCGCCCTCCTCGCCCCATTCAGCCGACTCCACTGCCACGCCGCTGTCCACCCCGCCCTTAATCCGCGACGCCACCGAAGCCGATCTGCCCGCGATCCAGGCGATCTACGCGCACCATGTACTGACCGGCGTCGCTTCGTTCGAAGAAATTCCGCCTTCCGTCGACGACCTGCGTACACGGCTCGCGTCGGTACGCAGTCACGGGTTACCGTACATGGTGGCCGAGATCGACGGCGAAGTCGCCGGTTATTGTTACGCGACGCCGTACCGGCCGCGCGCCGCCTATCGCAACACGATCGAAGATTCGATCTACGTCGGCGACGCCTATCGTGGGCGAGGCCTGGGACGCATGCTTTTGCAGGCGCTGATCGAACGCTGCGAAACCGGACCGTGGCGCCAGATGGTCGCCGTGATCGCCGACGGCGGCAGCGGCGGTTCGCTGTCTCTGCATGCGCAGTTGGGCTTCGAATTGACCGGCACGTTGAAGGCGGTCGGCTTCAAGCACGGCCGGTGGCTCGACACCACGCTGATGCAGCGGACGTTGGGCGTAGGCGATTCGACCGTGCCGGACGACGTGGCGCGTTAAAATCCCCCCATGCCCAAAACGCCGCCCCCCATTCCGCCCTCGCCCGACGCCCCGAGCGTCCCGGCAAGCGCCACGCCGCGCAACGAATACACGGTCGACGAACTCGCGCGCGTGTCCGACACCACCGTGCGCAACGTGCGCGCCTATCAGGACCGCGGCCTGCTCGAGCCGCCGGAAAAGCGCGGCCGCGTCGGCGTGTATGACGATACGCATGTCTCGCGTCTGAAGCTGATCAACCACCTGCTCACGCGCGGCTACACGCTTGCGAACATTCAGGATCTGATCATGGCCGTCGACGAAGGCCACGATCTGCGTTCGATCCTCGGCCTTGAAACCGCGATCGGCAGCCGCTGGTCGCGCGAACGGCCGAAAAAATACTCGCTGCTCGAACTGCTGCAAATGTTCGGCGACAAAGCCTCGCCGAGCGCCCTCGGCAAAGCGGTCGATCTGGGCTTGCTGGAGCGCGACGGCCTCTCCTTCGTGTCCGGCAGCCCGACGGCGCTGGCCGCCGGCGCGACCATGGCCAAGGAAGGCATTCCGCTCGCCGACCTGCTCGACGCCGTGGGTATCGCCAGACCGCATTTCAATGCGGTCGCCAAGGCGCTGGTCGATCTGGTGGTCCGTCAGCTGGATCGCTATGATGCCGACGCCCTGCCGCCGCCCGCCGATGTGCCCGCCCTGGTCGACGCGATCTGGCGTGTGCGGCCGCTGGCGATGGTGCTGGTGGAAAGCGAAATGAACCGTGCACTGGAAGAAGCCTCCGGCGATTATCTCGGCGACCGTGTCGCGGCGATCATGGAAAAGAAGCTGGGACATGCGCCCGAAGGTGCAGCGGCCGAGCGCGCCGCGGCAAAGAAAGATAAATCCAGGAAATAGCGTTGCACGCGGCCATTTTCTGTCGCTAGCGGTGCTGCTCACCTGCGCAAGCAGGCGCTTTCGTACCCCGGCCGTTCGCGCGCGTCATATTCAAATCTGCATTGCTTCGTTTGATCGGCGGGACGTCCATGCGACGATCTTCGACTAATCGAACGCAATGGAGATTCGCAGCATGTCCCGTCATACCCGTATTTCGCTACATGTCGCCGCCGCGTTGCTGGCGGCGCTCACCACATTCAGCGCGACCGCGCAGAGCAGCAGTAATGGCAACGGCAGCGAGCCGGCCAACGTGCTGCGCATCGGCTATCAAAAGTCGGGCTTGCTCGCGATCCTCAAGGCGCAAGGCTCACTCGACGAAAAGCTCAAGCCGCTCGGCTACAGCATCAAGTGGTTCGAATTTCCGGCCGGCCCGCAACTGCTCGAAGCGCTGAACGCGAACAGCGTCGACTTCGGCTACACCGGCGCGCCGCCGCCCGTATTCGCACAGGCTGGTGGCGTGCGCTTCGTGTATGTCGGCGCGGAGCCGTCAGGGCGTCATGCCGAAGCGATTCTGGTCCGAAGCGATTCCGCGCTGCATAGCGTGGCGGAATTGAAGGGCAAGCGCGTCGCGCTGCAGAAGGGTTCGAGCGCGAACTATCTGCTGCTCGAAGCGCTGAAAAAAGCCGGCCTGCGTTACGAAGACGTTCGCCCGGTCTATCTGGCACCCGCCGATGCGCGCGCCGCCTTCGAAAGCGGCACCGTCGATGCATGGGCGATCTGGGACCCTTACTACGCGTCCGCACAGCAGGCGCTGAAGGCGCGCACGCTGGTCGATTATTCCGAGCTCAACAGTCCCAATAATTTCTACGAGGCTACGCGCGACTTCGCGCAGCAGCATCCGGATGTGATCGGTGCGATTCTTGGACAGTTGCGCACCACCGGCCTATGGGTGAATGACCATCCGGTGGAAACTGCCGCGCTGATCGCGCCAAAGGTCGGTCTCGATCAGAAGCTGGTCGAGACCTGGGTGCGCCGCTATCCGTACGGCACCACCGCCGTGACCGACGAGATCGTGCGCTCGCAGCAGGTCGTCGCAGATGCGTTCTACGGCGCGCATCTGATTCCGCAGAAAATCACGGTGAACGACAACGTCTGGCAGAACCGCGAGATTGCAGCCAGTCTTGCGGGGAAATAGACGTCGGCGGCTCGAATAACACCGCACGACCGGTTACTTCGCCATCCATATCAAATCGAGCCATGACGCCAGATCAGCTCGATGAATAATTTCTCAGCTCGACGCCACATTTCACTGACCCCGTCATTCAATCGATGACGGGGCCATAACGACACGCTCCCCCCACGTCCTTTCGCGACGTTGCCCGCCCTTCGCATCCGGAAACTCAATCTGTCAAAAAGGTTGCACCGGTAGAACTTTCATGTTGCGAAGCGGTCCCTTCTCCGCACGCTTCAATCGCGTCATTTTCCGGATACCTGTTCGTCACTCGCGTTACGCGGAGGCGCGGTATTCACGCTTTTATGAACCATGCGGCGAACAACTCGCCGCCGCTTAATAAATCAGGACCGTCAAGGCCATGCAGAATCTACTCGCTGGGATCCACTCCAACCGGTGGGCCTTCCTTTGGGACGCACTCACCACGATCTCGATGCGCCTGTGCGCCGCCGCATTGATCTTAGTGGTGGGCTGGTGGGTCGCCCGCCGCGTCGCACGCTCGCTCAACCGGCTGCTCGCGAGCCAATCGCGCATGGACGCCACGCTGCGTCCGGTCATCTGCGACACCTGCCTGTGGAGCATTCGCGTCGTCTCGATCATCGGCGCGCTGTCGCAACTGGGTATCCAGACGGCGAGCATCGTCGCCGTGCTCGGCGCCGCCGGCCTCGCTATCGGCCTCGCGTTGCAGGGCACGATGCAAAACATCGCGGCCGGCATCATGCTGTTGCTGCTGCGGCCGTTCAAGGTGGGCGATTCAATTGAGGCCGGCACGGGCACCGTCGCGGGCACCGTCGAAGAAATCAGCCTGTTCACGACGCGCCTCACAAAATCCGACGGCATTTGCGAATACGTGCCGAACAGCGCGCTTTGGAGCAATTCAATCCGCAATTACAACCGCAATCCGACTCGCCGCCTCGACCTGGAAGTGGAAATCTCGGTGCGTGACGACGTCGACCAGGCGCTGGCCGCACTGCGCAATCTCGCCATTGCCGACCCGCGCGTGCTGCCAAAGCCCGCGCCGCAGGTGATGGTGGCCCGTTTCGACGACAGCACCGTGGTCCTGAACATCCGCGTGTGGGCCACCATCGACGCGTTCTGGGACATGCGCTGGGACCTCGCTCGCCAGGTCCGTCAAACGCTCAACGACGCGCAATGCGGCTTGCCGGTTCGCACACGTGAACTGCATATCGTGCAAAACAACGACCGGGACGAGTCTGCAGCGACTCGGGCAACTGCCGCGCCGCAGACTGCGATGCAATAACGCGTCAAAGCTGCAAACCGGGCGGGTTTCCAAAGCGAATCCGCCCGGAATTTTTCACATAACGGAACGACCCAACCTCCCGCATCAGTCTCGAAGCCTGCTCCGGCCAGCGCCGTGCCCGCCTGGGTCTTGTGCCACAACCTTCTCCACGTCATAGAGTTCCCCGTCTAACCCGCTGCTTGCGTCATCCGTTGACAGCCTCTATTGTTACATCACTCAATGTAACAGTTAAAAGAGAACAACAAGGAGACGGATCGGATGAACGCACGCATGATGCCCCCCGACGACGCGGCGCCCAACGCATCCGCGCCCGTCGATACCGATATCGCCATCATCGGCTCCGGCTTTGCCGGCCTTGGCATGGCGATCCGCCTGCGGCAAGCCGGCATGACCGATTTCATCATCGCCGAAAAGGCCGAGTCGGTCGGCGGCACCTGGCGCGACAACCACTACCCCGGTTGTGCCTGCGACGTGCAATCTCACGTCTATTCGTTCTCCTTCGCCCCGAATCCGCGCTGGACCCGCATGTTCGCGCGTCAGCCGGAAATTCGCGCATATCTGGAAGAATGCACGCAACGCTTCGGCATCCAGCGTCATCTGCGCTTCGGCCATGAACTGGCCTCCGCGATCTACGACGAAACCCGCCACCGCTGGCAACTGACGTTCGCGAACGGCCAGCAATGGTCGGCGCGGGTGCTGATCTCGGGCATGGGCGGACTGTCGCGCGCGGCCCTGCCGAACATTCCCGGCATCGAAAAATTCAAGGGTAAAGCGTTCCACTCGCAGCACTGGGACCACACGTATCCGCTCGAAGGCAAACGCGTCGCGGTGATCGGCACCGGGGCGAGCGCGATCCAGTTCGTGCCGCAGATCGCGCCGCGCGTCTCGCATCTGAACCTGTTCCAGCGCACGCCACCGTGGATCATGCCCAAGGCCGACCGCGCGGTGAAACCGTTCGAACAGTGGTTGTTCAAGCATCTGCCGTTCACGCAGAAGATCATGCGTTCGGCGCTCTACTGCATGCTCGAATCGCGCGCCTTCGGCTTCGCGATTCATCCTTCGCTGATGAAGACCGCGCAGAAAGTCGCGGAGCGGCATCTGCGCCGCCAGGTGCCCGATCCACAATTGCGCGCCACGCTCACACCGAACTACACGATGGGCTGCAAGCGCATCCTGATCTCGAACGACTACTTCCCGGCGCTGTCTCGCCAGAACGTGTCGGTGACGACCACCGGCATCGCCCGCGTCGAAGAGGATGCCGTGATCACGTCCGACGGTGCACGTCATCCGGCCGATTGCCTGATCTTCGGCACTGGCTTTCAGGTGGCCGATCCGTTTCCGGCGGGCGTGGTGCGTGGCCGTGGCGGCGTCGATATCGTCGATACGTGGCGCGACGGCGCGCATGCGTATCTCGGTACGACACTGCCTGGTTATCCGAACTTCTTCATGATCGTCGGACCGAACACCGGTCTCGGTCACAACTCGATGGTGTTCATGATCGAGTCGCAGGTCGAGTACGTGCTGCGAGCGCTGAAGACGATGAACGCGGAACGCGCCGATGCGATCGAAGTGCGTCCGCATGTCGAGCGTGCCTATAACGAACAGATCCAGCAGAAACTCGGCCGCGCGATCTGGTCGACGGGCGGCTGCAAGAGCTGGTATCTCGATCCGAAGACCGGCAAGAACACCACGCTGTGGCCAGGATTCGCCTACAAATTCCGCCAGGCGACCAGCACCTTCAGCATGGACGATTACCTCGCGTATTCGCCCGCGGTGCAAGCGCTGAGTGGACATGGGAGTTCACAACAACAGTCTGTGCATGCGCATGGGAATGTGGCCACCAGGGCACCCACGACATCCGCGGAAGCAACCTGATAAAAGCACGACCCGAATAAACATAACGACAAGGCACCGTTCAGAGAGGACAGGAGATAAGCCAATGAAGAACTTCACCGACAGAGTAGCCGCGATCACCGGCGCAGGCTCGGGCATGGGCCGTTCGCTCGCGATCCGGCTGGCGCGCGAAGGCTGCCACCTCGCGCTCGCCGATCGCAATGCCGCGAGCCTCGCCGAAACCGCGCAACTCGCTCAGGCTGCCGCGCCGCATATCGTCGGTTCGCCGCTGCGCATCACCACGCGTGTGCTCGACGTGTCGGACCGCGCCGCGATGTTCGAATGGGCCGCCGAAACGGCCGCGCAGCATCAGCGCGTGAACCTCGTGTTCAACAACGCGGGCGTGGCATTGTCGAGCACCATCGAAGGCATGGAGTACGCCGACCTGGAGTGGATCGTCGGCATCAATTTCTGGGGCGTGGTGCACGGCACGAAGGCGTTTCTGCCGTATATCAAGGCATCCGGTGCGGGACACATCGTCAATACATCGAGTGTGTTTGGCCTCTTCTCGCAGCCCGGCATGAGCGGCTACAACGCGACCAAGTTCGCCGTGCGCGGCTTTACCGAAGCATTGCGCCAGGAACTCGATCTGATGAAGTGCGGGGTGTCGGCCACCTGCGTGCATCCGGGCGGCATTCGCACAAGCATCGCGCAGTCGAGCCGGATCTCGTCGAACATGGTCGGCTTCATGCTGGAAAACGAACAGCAAGGCAAGGACGACTTCGAGAAGTTTTTCATTACCACCGCCGACGAAGCCGCACGCGTAATTCTCGACGGCGTGCGCAAGAACAAGCGGCGCGTACTGATCGGCCGCGATGCGCGCGCCGCCGACTGGCTGGCGCGTACGTTGCCGGCCGCCTATCAGGCGCTGGTCGTGATGCAGACGCGCCGCATGAAACGCATTGCGGAAAAGCGCGCACGCCGCGCCGCGCAGGTGGACGGCCGGCGTGCGTAATGCGTTGCCCGCCACACGACGAGCACGATCAACAGGACATAAAGGATTACAAGGAGAATGGTCATGATGCCGGTTCGCCGCGACCTCCGCTTCAACTTGCCGCCCGAACGTGCCTCCGATTGGCACGTGCAGGGCTCGCATGTGACACACTTCTTCAATGCGCTTTCGCTGCTATTCCCTGCCGGCGAACGTTTCTTCATGGACAGCGTGCGCAACTACCGCGACCAGATCGACGACCCCGTGCTGAAGAAGCAGGTACTCGGCTTCATCGGCCAGGAGGCGATGCATACGCGCGAGCACATCGAATACAACGATCTGTTGCAGGAAGCGGGTTTGCCCGCGCATAAGCTCGACAAACGCCTGTGGGCGATTCTCAACTTCGGCCGCAAGATCCTGCCGCATTCGTATCAACTCGCGGTCACGGTCTGCCTCGAGCATTACACGGCGATGCTGGCGGGCCTGCTGCTGGAGGACGCATCGCGTATCGGTGGTTCGGTCGAAGGCTATACGCAGATGTGGACGTGGCATGCGCTCGAAGAAACCGAACACAAATCGGTTTCGTACGACGTGTGGAATGCGGTACTGAAGCCCGGCCTCGGACGCTATCTGCTGCGCACCGGCACGATGCTCGCCACTACGCTGACCTTCTGGCTGATCGTGTTCGACTTCCACGTGCGCCTGCTAATCGCCGATCGCAAACGCGGCGGCCATATCCGCGGCATGTGGCGCGTCGTGAAGTATCTGTACGGCCCGCGTCATGGCGTGTTTCCGCGTATTGCCGGTGAATGGCTGAGCTTTTTCCGGCCGGGCTTCCATCCGTGGGATCACGACAATCGCGCGCAACTGTCGCGCATCGACGGGCTCATCGCCGCGGTCGACGCCACCAACGCGACCACGCCAAGCGCACGCAAGGCCGCGCGACGCGGCGTGCAGGCGGCCGCGTGATACGCGACACGCTGTCGGTCGAGGCCGGCGACGTGCGGCTCGCGGTCTATGTGAGTGGGCCGCGCGACGCGCCGCCGATCGTGCTGGTGCACGGTTATCCGGATTCGGCGGCGGTGTGGGAACCGGTGCGCGCGCAACTCGACGCACGCTACCGCGTCATCAGTTATGACGTGCGCGGCGCCGGGGCATCCGACGCACCCGAGTCGCGCGCGGCTTACCGGCTCGAACGACTGGCCGCCGATCTCGCGGCCGTCGCCGATGCAACGTGCGGCGCGCGGCCGTTTCACCTGGTCGGCCACGACTGGGGTTCGATTCAAAGCTGGGAAGCGGTCACTGATCCTGTCTTCAAAGGCCGCGTTGCGTCGTACACATCGATCTCCGGGCCGTGCCTCGATCATGCGTCTTTCGGCTTACGCGGCGCCGGCGCCGGCGCCGATCGTGCGGAACAGTCCGATGCACATCACGCAGCAAAGCGCCCGTTCGGCAGCGGCCTTCGGCAAACACTCAAATCCTGGTACATCTTCTTCTTTCACCTGCCGTTGCTGCCGGAGTTGGTATGGCGCGCGGGCGGTGCACGCATGTGGCCGTTATGGCTGCGCCTGACCGAACGGGTGCGCCTTGAACGCGATCCTGCGCAGATGCGCAATGCGATCAACGGCCTGAATCTTTATCGCGCCAATTTCATCGACAAATTGCTGCGCCCGCGTGCGCGCCATGCGCATGCGCCGGTGCAATTCATCGTGCCGCTGCGCGATCGCTACGTCGGGCCCGAACTCTCAATTGGACTCGAAGGCTGGCTCGGCCCGTATAGCCGCACTGAAATCGATGCCGGCCATTGGGTCGTATTGCGCGAACCCGAGCGTATCGCGACGGCCATTGAGCGCTTTGTCGAGCAGCACCGAGTACAGCAGCCGGCAGACAACGGCGGCCCCGGCGCCTCGACGGTCAACGCCCGCGCGGCAGGCGCGTGAACAGCGTCGGATAGTCGATCACGAGGCCGTCTTCATCCACCGTCAGGTCGGCGGTGAAATTGCGGAAGATGCCCTCATAGCGATACACGCGATTCAACTCGATGCATGAATACGCCTGCTCGGCACGCGTGACCTGTAAATCCGGCGTCGAAATATAGGCCACGGAAATCGGCTGACGCTCGCCTTCGGCCAGTTGCAACCGGCGGCTCGGCAACGTGTTCGTATAGGGCGTGGCGGCGATATCGATATCGATGCACCCTTCAATCGCGCTCAGTACGAGGCCATGACCATCGTGCCAATGGCCGGCTCCGTCACCGTGCAATTCCAGCTCAGCGCCGCCGACGATCTTCAGCCACGCATACGTGGTGCGCCATTGCGCATCGCAGCGCACCTTATAGTGCAAGCCATATTCCTTGCCGTAGCGCTGCCCGACCAGGACGCTTTCCACTGCAAAGCCGTCCGCGCGCGCGTCGAACGCCAGATGTTCGAAGCCATCGCCCTCTTCCGATGCCCACCTTAATTCACGCATCAGCCTGTCTCCTTGTGGAACGGCGCGGCAAACGCGCCGGGTTTCTATCGTAGCGCGAAAGTTTTCGGTTCGCCGACGCATCGTTTTTCGGCTTTCGGCTCTCTGGCGCGCAAGTGTCGCAAATAGCCACTATCAACGGCGGCGATGCCCGGCGCGGCGCCAGTAGCCTATGCTCGCGGTTTATTCTCAACCTGACCCGCTGCGCGCGCCTTACCTGCCCGCAGCACAGTCGCGCGCATCGAATTCGCCACCCTCAAACCATGCACGCCGCCGCAACCGAAGCACAATCTGCCGCCTTGCGCACCTTGCTGCGCAGTTTCGGCCAGATCGTGCTGCAACCGAACGCCTTCACCGGCGCGTGCCTGCTCGGCGCGTGGCTGCTATGCGATCCGCGCCTCGCCTGCGCAGCGCTGATCGGCGCGATTGCGGCCAACGTGAGCGCAGTACTGGCCGGCTATCGCGAGCACGACACTCGCGCGGGCCTGCACGGCTTCAATGGCGCGCTGGCCGGTCTCGCCGCGTTCAGCTTCATCGCCGAAAACGCGACGGCCGCCGCCGTGGCCATTCTAGCTGCGACAGGCACGGCATGGCTGCTGGAACCGTGGTCGCGCTGGTTGCGCGCGCGTGGTCTCGGCTATTTCTCCAGCCCCTGTTTGATCGTCACGTGGCTTTGGCTGCCGCTGGTGACTCGCGTCGCCGAGCAAACAAGCCTCGCCACTGAGCCCACGCTCAGCGCGGTGCAATTGGGCAGCGGCTTATTCGCCGGATTCGCGCAAACCGGCTTTGCGTCCGGCGCGTTGCCAGGTTTGCTTGTATTGATCGGCATTGCGGCTGCGTCAAGACGGCACGCGCTGTGGGCGTTGGTCGGCGCGGGCCTCGCGAGCGTCATGCACGTGCTGCTCGGCGCGAGTGCAAGCTCGTTCGACGCAGGCCTGTTAGGATTCAACGGCGCGCTGACCGCGATCGCGCTGGCCGATTGCGGCATTGCGATGACGCTTGGGGGTGTTGTGCTTTCGGTCGTGCTGCAGATGGCGACGGCTTACTATGCGTTGCCGGCCATGACCGCGCCGTTCGTACTCGCAACGTGGAGCATGCAGTGGCTCACTGGCCGTTTTACGCGCGGTACGGCCATGGTCGAAGCGGCGAAGCGTGTCGAAGCCGGAAGGCGTGTGACGTTGCCGGAATCGGTCAGGCGCCCGAGTTAGCGCTGCGGGTTTGGGGGCGGGTTTAGCCCATGGACCCAAGCCGCAACCACAGCCCATCAAGCAATCTCAGGAGACAGACATGTCGTTCACCCACACACCCACTGGCCGTGTCACCGAGGCGGGGCCAAGATCCGAAGCGGAACAGCAGACCCGTGTCGACCTGGCCGCCGCCTATCGCCTCGCGGCGCTCAACGGCTGGGACGATCTGGTCTACACGCATATCTCGGCCAGCGTTCCCGGCGAACCCGGCCACTTCCTGATCAACCCGTTCGGCCTCGCGTTCGACGAAGTGTGCGCATCGAACCTGGTGAAGATCGATATCAAAGGCAACATCGTCGGCGCGAGCGAGCATCCGGTCAACGCCACGGGCTTCGCGCTGCACGCCGCTGTGCACGCGGCACGTGCCGATGCTTTCTGCGTGATGCATTTGCACAATACGGCAGGCGTGGCAGTTTCCGCACAACCCGCCGGCTTGCTGCCGGCGTCGCAACATGCGCTGCGTTTTTATGGCCACCTCGCGTATCACGATTACGAAGGCCTCGCCTTCACGCCGACCGAAGGCGAACGCCTCGTCGCGCATCTCGCCAACAAACCGGCCATGCTGTTGCGCAATCACGGCACACTGACCGCCGGCCGAACCGTCGCCGAAGCCTATGTACTGATGGCGACACTGATCAAGGCCTGCGAAATACAGCTGCAGGCGCAAGCATGCGGCAGCGAGCTTGTCGTGCCGAGCGATGACGTAGCCGCACGCACTGCCGATCAACTGTACGACGGCGGTGCGATCGAAGGTGCGCTGGAATGGCCTGCGTTGCTACGCAAGCTAGACCGGATCGATCGCACGTACCGCGATTAAACTCACTTCTCAACATCACTTATCACGGAGCCACGCAATGCCCACGTTTCATATCGAACTCTTCGAAGGCCGCTCGGTGGAACAGAAACGCCAGTTCGTCGAAGCCATTACCAAAGCGACCTGCGAATCGCTCGGCGTCGAACCGAACTCGGTGGACATTATCCTCACCGACGTCAAACGCGAAAACTGGGCAACGGGTGGACGTTTGTGGTCCGACGCGGACGCGTGATTGTCCGTATTGGCCATCTGGCGTCTTAATTCTGTCCGATTGTCACAACAGATTTGCACCGGTGAGCTGGAATGCCGTCACGGGGTTTATCGGTGCGCAGTAGCGCGACACGGGCCGCTTCACGACTGAACCGAAGTCCGTGCGCCGCAGAGAATGCTGCGCGCGTTGCGCGCGCAGCAGGTACTTCTGAGCGACGCGTATCTGAAACGCGTCGCCGTGGCAGCGTCGACAGACGCCGCCACGCCACCTGGGCAATTAGAACCGGTGGATGATACCCACGCCTGCCGCGAACTGGCTGCGTGACGAGGACGGCGCGCTGTTCTGGCCGTCGCCGATATCGGCCG